>NZ_JBHIRI010000002.1:0-279806 GCF_042197005.1 Bartonella sp. AA78NXGY | reverse complement strand
TCTTCCCATGATCAACGTGACCAATCGTACCAATATTAACATGCGGTTTTGTTCGTTCAAACTTGCTCTTCGCCATTGCTATTAATCTCTTGTTTTATTCCCTATTTTTATTAGCACCTAGGGACAGTTCTGCAAAATTTAAGTCTGACCAGACTGTAAACAGCCCAATCACCACAACTCTTAGACGGAAAACCCCACCAAATTTATAAATGGAATATCCTCCATCATACCTATTTGCCCAATCATCAACAACCATTTGGAGCGGGTAGCGGGAATCGAACCCGCATATTCAGCTTGGAAGGCTGCTGCTCTACCATTGAGCTATACCCGCATGACCCACGTACTAACTCTCCTTCGATGAATGGTGGAGGGGGTTGGATTCGAACCAACGTAGCATACGCAACGGATTTACAGTCCGCCCCCTTTAACCACTCGGGCACCCCTCCATTACACCGATAAAGTCGCGCAATGAGACATCACGACAACCACCTTGAATACCCATTCAATTCAATCTGATTGCGAAGTGGTTATGACGATTACTATTGTATCTGTCAACAGAATAAATACAATTCTGTACAAATTTCCTGCTCATAATTTTAAATCATAGATTTTTTCTCTCTATTTTTCTTATTAATACGTTATAAAGAAGCTATGAAAGAAAAAACATCACAAAATTCTCATTATGCTCGTTTGCGTCGCCGATATCGCGATATAAAAGGCTCTCCTTCTCGATCTTTTACACACCCAAAGAAGAAAGCTGCTTCTTTACAGCAAGAGATCATCCATCTTTATGGCATTCATTCTGTTCAGGCTGCTTTAGAAAACCCAAAAAGAATTTTAAAATGTCTTTACGTTACACAAAATGCCTTAAAACGATTAAATATATCCGAATCAGATTATCCTTGCTCTGTTACATTATGCACCCCCAAATATCTTGATTCGCTTGTTGGAAGTGAGGCTGTTCATCAAGGTATTGTTTTGGAAACTCTCCCCCTCAAACCATGCAAACTGTCGGAACTAACCAATACTGATCTGGTCATTGTCATGGATCAAATTACCGATCCACATAATGTTGGCGCTATTATGCGCTCTGCAGTTGCATTGAAAGCTAAAGCACTTATTACAACTTGCCGTCACTCTCCCCACGAAAGCGGTGTTCTTGCGAAAGCGGCATCTGGAGCTCTGGAAATGATTCATTATATTACCGTACGAAACCTTGCTGAAGCTCTTCAAGAACTTCATCAAACAGGTTTTACAAGCTTTGGTCTCGATTCAGAAGGTGACCAACCTCTAGAAACAGCATTAACAGGGAATAAAATTGCTCTTGTTTTAGGAGCAGAAGGTAAAGGTTTACGTAAAAAAACACGCGAAACCGTTTGCGCTTTAACACGCCTTGACATGCCTGGAAATATTAAATCATTAAATGTTTCAAATGCAGCAACAATAGCTCTTTATGTGGCACATCAATATCTTAGATTCTAGTTTTTAATTTTTTGTGAAACATCAAAAAAACCAACCAACAAAAAACCCGCAAAAAACCCGCCAATATGAGCTTCCCATGCTATTGAGATGCCATTTTCTTCAAACAAAATAGAAGAAATACCTATGATCAAATCAGTCGTCAGCCATACACTCATATAAACAAGAACCCCCTTAGAACACAGAGCTTTTTTGACAGATAATAAAGGTCCTAAAAGTTTTTCGTTCTGCGCATTGACAGCTAGATTACCACTAGGAAAACCGTAACGTGCAATAGCACCCATCATTCCAGATACGGCACCTGACGCCCCAATAAGTGATATGGTACTTTCTTGATGAAATGTAAAATAAGTCAAAACAGAAATAACTGCCGTTAACACCCAAAAAATTAAAAAACGTAAAACACCAAAATGCCTTGCTAAAGGAGAACCGAAAACCAAAAGCCAAACCATATTAAGAGCAACATGTTTAAAACTACTATGCATAAATGAATAACTCACCATGGTATAACAAAATGCTACAGGATCCCTCTTAAACAATGCTGGTATAAATGAAAAAAGCTCAAGACTTTCAACATAAACATGATGAGAAAAAAAATACTGAGAAATGCAATAAAGACAAAAACAAAATGCTATCAAAACAACTATAATAAATGGAACATTCAATAAGGGTTCTTTAGGTTGTTTTGGCAATCGGGAAACATCATTATGGTGGTGACTAGAAACTTTCATTGTATAAAATCTCGTATTTTTTAGAAAATGGGTTATTCTTTTATACAAAATAAATATACCATTCCCAGTGATGCAGAATCTTTTCAACGCCTCTTCGAAGCCCCTTTTTAAATTTTCAATAGCTCTATATGAAAACACGTGTATTTTATACAAAAGATTTTAAAAAGCATGGATATCAAGAATATGATTTACAAACTTAGTGGTATCCTACTTACTTAAATGTGAAGTTACCATGCAATATACAAGAACTTACGAATAGACGAACTCACTTATGAGGTGGTGTATAATAAAAATGTATAAACATTATTTTCTTACTAGAAATATATTGATTATTGCATTTTTTAACCAAGCTATACTTCGATTGATAAACTTTAAAGAATCTTAAATCTCAATTTTCCATTAATATGGCCTGCATTGCTTCTATGCTTTGAACGAAAAACGACATCTCTATGAGAAAAATACCAATACAGTGTTCTCTAGATATAATAATTAGTGTTTCATGATAAATTACTTACTTGATAATCTGTTTCCCACATACATGCAAAAGCGTCAGTTCATCTCTTTAACAAATATAAACAAGCCTTTCATTTCAACCTTTAACAGATATAATTCAAGAACTGTCTCTTATGAAACACTTAAAAAATATGTTGATTCTAATCATGCATCTTTGAATTTAAACAGTTCATGACGGAATTTTTTATTCCTTTTTTAGACAGTGTTATTGACACATCCGCCACTTGTAACGCGCAAGAGAATAGTTTGGATTATTCAATATAAAAAAAATTAAATGAGGTAATCATAGGAATTTGCTATTAAGTTGTAAAATGATAAAGGACCATTATAAATCAATGTATTATAAATAGATAACACACTAATTATTGAAGAGGAAGATCTTGAGCATTCTGCTTGCAATCCTTTAACCACACATCATAAATAGGATGCTCAACAGCGTTCAAACCAGGACTATCTGCAAACATCCATCCTGTAAAAATACGCCGTATTTTTTTATCTAATGTTACTTCATTGACTTCAACAAAACCAGTTGTACGCGTGGGTTCATCTTTAGAGCTCGTATAACACGCACGTGGTGTTACCTGTAATGCGCCGTACTGATAAATTTTACCAAGAGTAACTTCAAAACGTGTGGTCCGTCCCGTGATTTTGTCAAGACCTGCAAAAACAGCAATTCCATTGCTAATACGCTCAGCCCGCACCCCATTATTTAAGGATAAAAACACTAAAATTTCCATAAAAAAAATATAAAAAAAATGCCTCGCCCCTAACAATAAAAAAAATCTCATCATATCAAAATCAATCGCACCTTAAAAAATAATTCTTTTCATAACATAGAGTCAAATAAGACAAAAATACACACGCACATTAAAACATGTTATTTTTTAGGTGACCACGCATCATAATCTTCATGCACACAAGAACGCTCTCCATTGGAGGTGATAGCCCCCTTTGGTCGATAGTTCTCATTTGTTCCTGTCATATTGGCAACATGTGGCTTTTCCCATTCATAAGGATGATAATCCTCTTGTGTTGGTGGACACTCACAGCGATGATGAATCCAGCCATGCCAACCTGGTGGAATAGTAGAGGCCTCAGAATAGTCTTTATAGATAACCCAACGGTGCGGATAACCATCCTTATGAAGTCCTCCTTCATAATATATATTTCCAAATTGATCTTCCCCTATCTGCTTACCTTTGCGCCATGTGAAAAAACGCGTACCAATGGTATTGCCATTCCACCATGTGAAGATTTGCTTAAAAAAACGAGCCATCTGCTATTCCATTCATTTAGTGCGTTCATGAAATTAATCGTTGGAATAAAATTATTAACGATTGAAATTATCGAAAAAGTTACTAGTAAATTCAACTACAATTCCAATTGATAGGTTAACGTGCTATCCTTTAATTTCAAGAAGATATCATATGTATGGCTTCTTCTCCACCCCATAAAATTTAATCTATGCCAAGTTTCATCTTAACCAATTCATTAACAGCTTGGGGATTTGCCTTACCACCTGTTACTTTCATTACCTGTCCAACAAACCAACCAGCTAAAGCAGGTTTGTGCTTTGCTTGCGCAACTTTATCAGAATTATTGGCAACGATCTCATCAACAGCTCTTTCAATAGCCTTTGTATCCGTTACCTGCTTCATATTTCGTTCTTCTACAATTTGGCGTGCATCTCCCCCCTCATTCCAAATAATCTCAAAAAGATCTTTGGCAATTTTTCCAGAAATAACTCCTTCTTTTATAAGATCAATAATGCTTCCCAATTGATTTGGCGATACTGGTGACTCTTCAATCTCACGATTATCTTTATTTAAAGCCCCTAAAAGGTCGTTAATCACCCAATTGGCAACTATTTTTCCATCACGCCCACGTGCTACTTCTTCAAAATAATCAGCAATAGCCTTTTCTGTCACAAGAATGGAAGCATCATACACTGTCAATCCCATTTCCTTAACAAAACGTGCTTTTATAGCGTCAGGCAACTCTGGTAAGTCTGCTGCCAAAGCATCCACAAATGCTTGATCAAATTCTAACGGTAAAAGATCAGGATCAGGAAAATAACGATAGTCATGCGCTTCTTCCTTTGAGCGCATAGAACGCGTTTCACCTTTAGCGGCATCAAAAAGCCGAGTCTCTTGATCTATGACGCCTCCATCTTCTAAAATTGCGATCTGACGACGCGCTTCATATTCAATTGCTTGACCAATAAAGCGAATAGAATTAACATTTTTAATTTCACAGCGCGTTCCAAAATCTTCACCAGGACGACGAACAGATACATTGACATCTGCACGCATAGAACCTTCATCCATATTGCCATCGCAAGTGCCCAAATAACGAACAATCGTACGCAATTTTGTCATATAGGCTTTGGCCTCATCTGATGAGCGCATATCAGGCTTGGAAACAATTTCCATAAGAGCAACACCAGAACGATTAAGATCTACAAAAGACATCGTTGGATGTTGATCGTGCATCGATTTTCCAGCATCCTGTTCAAGATGCAACCTCTCAATTCCCACTTCAATATCCTCAAATTGGCCATTCGAATCTGGACCAACAGATATAATAATCTTTCCCTCTCCTACAATGGGATAGCGAAATTGAGAAATCTGATACCCCTGCGGTAAATCTGGATAAAAATAGTTTTTGCGATCAAAAACAGATCTTAAATTAATATGCGCCTTTAATCCTAACCCCGTTCGAACCGCTTGACGAACACATTCTTGATTAAGAACAGGTAACATACCTGGCATGGCTGCATCAATAAGTGATACATGACTGTTCGGCTCTGCACCAAATTTTGTTGATGCTCCTGAAAAAAGTTTTGAATTTGATATGATTTGCGCATGAACTTCCATGCCAATGATGACTTCCCAATCACCTGTAACTCCAGAAATAAAACGCTTAGAATCAGGAGTACGCGTATCAATGATGCTCATTGCCAATCCACTACCAATATTTTAAAATTCACTCATGGCTTATCTAAAACCATTCTCTCAGTGCAATCCTAGGATATAAATCTTACAACACAAGCCCGTTTCTATCGGGCTTGTGTTGTTTGCATAAATATTAAGCTTTTTTAGGAGCCTTTTTCTTAGCTGGTTTTTTCTCTGTAGACGTTTCTTTCACTTCAGACTTTTTCTTTGCCTGCTTTTCTTCAGGGACATCTGATTCGTCATATTCTTTCATCAACTCTTCAACCGTCACTTCTTTATCTGTGACTTTTATCTGTGCTAATAAATGATCAATGACCTTTTCTTCAAAAATCGGAGCACGTAGATTTTCAACAGCTTCCGGAGTCTTACGGAAAAAATCCATAATCTCTTTCTCTTGTCCTGGATATTGGCGAACCTGATCAAAAACTGCTGCTTTTAGCTCATCCTCACTAACTTTAACACCAACCTTCATTCCAATTTCAGAAAGCACCAAACCAAGACGAACACGACGCTGCGCAAGGACACGATATTCCTCACGTGCCTTTTCTTCTGTAATACCTTCATCTTCAAAACTGCGCCCAGCCTTTTTCAAATCATCATTAACCTGAGCCCATATATTGTTAAACTCAACCTCTAAAAGTTCTTCAGGAATCTCAAAATTATAATCAGCATCTAAAGCATCAAGAATTTGACGCTTAACTTTTTGACGTGTCACTGAACCATATTGGCTTTCAATCTGCCCACGAACGACCTCACGTAAGCGATCTAGAGACTCTAAACCAACTTTTTGCGCTGCTTCATCATCAATTTTTAATTCATCTGGTTTAAAGACAGCTTTGACAGTAATGTCAAACTCTGCTTCCCGTCCCGCCAAATGTGCCGCACTGTAATTATCAGGAAATTTAACAAAAATCGTTTTTACATCCCCAGCTTTCACACCAACCAATTGCTCTTCAAAACCAGGAATAAATTGTTTTGACCCAAGAATCAGTTGTGCATCACTATCTGCCCCACCTTCAAATGGAACGCCTTCAAGCTTACCTTGATAATCTATGGTAATGCGATCACCTTCTTCAGAATTCCCCTCTTTTAGAGAATAATTACGCGTAGAAGAAAGGACGCGATTGACTTGATCATCAATATCCTGTTCAGGAATAATTGCAATTTCACGGATAACCTTAATATGTTCAAAATCTTTAATGTCAATTTTTGGTAAAACTTCATACTTTAAACTAAAAGTAAAATCAGCTTTGCCATCTAGAATTTTTTCATCTTCATCTATATCAATTTTTGGCTGCATCGCTGCACGTTCATTGCGGTCCGCTAAAATAGAACGAGGTGCATCACTGAGTATCTCATTGAGAATCTCCGCCATAAAGGATTTACCATACATTTTTCGCAAATGCCCACTAGGCACTTTACCGGGACGAAAACCATTAAGCTTGATTTTTCCCTTGGTATCATCCAATCGTTCATTCAACTTTTCTTCTAAATCTTTCGCTGGAACCACGATCTTAATTTCGCGCTTCAGTCCTTCATTAAGCGTCTCGGTAACCTGCATTAAACACCTTCATTTTTCTAAGGAGAGGGATCAACCCACTCTAATAATCATTACATTCTAACACTTCGAGTGTTACATTTACCATGAAGCGGAATTTCAGACACGTAGAAATCCGTAGCACTTAAGGGATTGCTTTGGTGCGGATGGAGGGACTCGAACCCCCACGGTCTCCCGCCAGAACCTAAATCTGGTGCGTCTACCAATTTCGCCACATCCGCTCAAACTTACAAGCTAATAACCTTATACAAGCGGCGTTTCTATACCATTAATTACAGAAAAAAAGCAAACAAATATATTAAAAAAAACAAAATCTATGCTTTTCATACATAACTGCTTACGCTAAAAGTCAATTATGTTAAAGACATTTGATATCCCAATTCATATCATCGGTGGCGGTCTTGCGGGGTGTGAAGCAAGCTGGCAAATCGCTCAGTCAGGAATTTCTGTTGTTTTGCATGAAATGCGACCCGAAAAAAAATCAGATGCCCATAAAACCGATAAATTGGCAGAACTGGTTTGTTCAAATTCGTTTCGTTGCGATGATTCATTAACAAATGCAGTAGGACTTTTACATGCTGAAATGCGATTAGCAAAATCGTTAATTATGAAAGCTGCTGATGCCAACAAAGTTCCCGCAGGTAGTGCTCTTGCTGTTGACCGTGATGGATTTTCAAAAACCGTTACGACAGCACTTGAAAACCACCCTCTTATAACAATCAAACGTGAAGAAGTTCAAGAAATTCCTAAAGCTTGGAAACATGTTGTCATTGCAACAGGCCCCCTTACATCGCCTGCACTTGCTCAAAAATTACAAGCAATAACCGGTATAAAAGCTCTTTCTTTTTTTGATGCAATTGCACCTATTATCCATACCGACAGTATTGATATCAACATTTGTTGGTATCAGTCTCGCTATGATAAAATTGGTCCTGAGGGAACAGGAAAAGATTATCTTAATTGTCCCCTCAACAAAGAACAATATGAAACATTCGTTGAAGCGTTAAAAAATGCTGAAAAAACAGAGTTTCGTGACTTTGAAAAAACGCCCTATTTTGATGGATGCCTCCCCATTGAAATTATGGCTGAGCGCGGAATTGAAACGTTAAGACATGGTCCTATGAAACCTATGGGCTTAACTAATGCCCATAACCCTACAGTTAAACCCTATGCTGTCGTTCAATTACGCCAAGATAATAAACTTGGAACGCTTTATAATATGGTCGGCTTTCAGACAAAATTGAAATATGGTGAACAAATTCGCATTTTTAGAATGATTCCCGGTCTTGAAAAAGCAGAGTTTGCGCGTCTTGGTGGTCTTCACCGCAATACCTACCTCAACTCGCCAATTATTCTTGATCAAACCCTTCGTTTAAAACAAAAAAAACAACTACGCTTTGCAGGGCAAATTACCGGATGTGAAGGTTATGTAGAATCAGCGGCAATAGGGCTTCTTGCTGGACGTTTTGCTGCTGCCGAATATCATCATATTTCCCCTTACCTACCCCCACAAACTACAGCATTCGGAGCCCTTTTGAATCATATTACAGGGGGACACATCATAGATGAAAAAGCAGAAACACAATCTTTTCAGCCAATGAATATCAATTTCGGACTCTTTCCGCCTATTGCTTCTATTAAACATTCAGGAAAACGCTTACCAAGTAAAGAAAAAAAATTAGTAAAAAAACAAGCCATAACAGCGAGAGCTCTCAATGATTGTACTCAGTGGTTAGCAAATAAAGAATCAAAGAGCTCCTGTTTATAAAAAACACACGATTCGCCTCTCTCCTACTGAATAGATCTTTATAACTCTCGTGAAAAAATCATTCTAAAGCCTTTTAAAGACTGTCTCCCCCAATCAATAAATACTACCCTACGTTTCATCATTTATTCAATTATGTAGATGCTGTAAAATAACTTTTGGCTATAAAAAAACTTTACCGCTATCAATAATTTAATATGATTTAATGACTAAAAACAAAATAATTATATAAACATATTATGAATAATCAAAATAAATAAATGGAGATACACAAGTAATACTGTACTATCTTTATTAATAGTTTTTATATTACGTAATGTATATTATTTTATAAGAGTAATTTTTCTGTTTTTTAACTTCCTCCCTCAAAATTTGTGATGTTCTCTCATTTTAACTCTTGTATGATGAAGGAAAAATACTCGCTTGCATATCACAAGTGAAATAAAGATATGGAAAAAATATTTGTAGGATAGAGCTGGAGCTATCTCTCCCCTCTCAAATGCCAAGAAAAATCCCAATATTAAAAACCAAATCTGAATATCAAAAGATTTTTTTATTTCAGGATCTTATAATAAATCAATAAAATTATCCTCTTGGTGCGTCACAAGAAAGGTTGGCGTATAAGAGTAAAAGAATAAAACTATCCCTTATGCACTCGTCTCAGATATCTGGGGCTAGTCGCAACATTATAGGAACTGAGAAAATAGATAGCAAGGTGGCACCAACATGCACTTTTATTAAGCGTAAATGGTGATATATAATAACTTTTATGGACTTTACAGAGTTTTCCGCTTCATATTATTTACGGATCTTGTTTTGAAATAAATACCGTAACACTTCAGCGTAATAAAAGTTAATATTACATTTTATAAGCCATACCCGCGCTCAATTAATACAGTACAATATTTCATTGAAAAGACTAAAAACAATATATTTCAGCAATACATGAAAATAAAAAATATCGCAAGGATCTCAAAGTTTTATGTGAAAAACAAGCATAACACATGTGTTAAAAAAACCCGTTTATAAATAAATCGGGTTTTTTTAATGTAGCTTAAATTATTTTTTATTAACTGCTTCTTTAAGGCTTTTTCCTGCAGAAAATTTGGGTACAGAACGTGCTGGAATATCGATTTCAGCACCAGTTGAAGGATTACGCCCCTTTGTTGCAGCACGATGAGAAACTTCAAAAGTGCCAAAACCTGGAAGACGAACATCTCCCCCTGAAGCCAAAGCTTCTGTTACAGAAGCCATAAAAGCATCAACAACAGCACCAGCTTGCGCTTTCGAAACACCTGCCTTTTCAGCAACGGAGCTAACGAATTCACTTTTATTCATAAAATATTTCCTTTCCCTATATTACCTGAACATGACTTAATCATGTTATTGGTCAGTTTATTGAAAAGTACAGCAAACAGAAGTCTTATTTTTATCCAAAACATTGTTTTTTTAGCAATAATCACAGTTATTCACGGAATTTTTCACTTTTTCCAACAAAAAACAGAATAATAACCTCAACAACATCTTCTACCACCTAAAAAATGCCGTTATAAATGAGATAAGTGAATCAGTGCGCAATCTGTATTCCTTCACTATCACTGCTCTCTGACCGGATTGGCACAGCCCCTGTAGAGGGTTCTTTCCATTCAATAGTGTCTGGAAAACGAACCAAAGCGTGTTTCAAAACTTCACTCACATGATTTACCGGAATAATTTCCATATTATTTTTGACATCATCAGGAATATCAACCAAATCTTTTGCATTTTCTTCAGGAATAAGTACTTTTTTTATCCCTCCTCGAAGAGCTGCTAAGAGTTTTTCTTTTAATCCACCAATGGGTAAAACGCGTCCACGTAAAGTAATTTCACCAGTCATTGCAATATCTTTATGCACAGCTACTCCTGTAAGGACCGAAACAATTGCTGTCACCATTGCAATCCCAGCCGATGGGCCATCTTTTGGTGTCGCACCCTCTGGAACATGAACATGGATATCGCGTTTTTCAAAAAGTGGAGGTTCAATACCAAAATCAACAGCACGAGAACGTACATAAGATGCTGCCGCTGAAATGGACTCTTTCATAATATCACGTAAATTTCCAGTTACAGTCATCTTCCCTTTGCCGGGCATCATAACTCCTTCAATAGTCAATAACTCTCCACCGACTTCTGTCCACGCAAGACCTGTTACAACACCAACTTGATTTTCTCCTTCAATCTGATTGTAATGATAACGTTTAATACCCAAGAAATCATGAATATTACTTTCTGTAACTTTTACAGATTTTTGATGTGTTTTGAGAATTTTTGTAACGGATTTGCGGGAAATTTTCATGAGTTCACGTTCAAGGTTACGAACGCCTGCCTCACGTGTATAAAACTGAATAATTGACCTTAGTGCGCCATCAGAAATACTGAGTTCTTTTTTAGATAAACAGTGATCTTTTAGTGCCTTTGGTAAAAGATGCTGTTTAACAATTTCCATTTTCTCACATTCAGTATAACCAGCGATACGAATAATTTCCATACGATCCATTAACGGACCTGGAATATTAAGCGTATTGGCAGTTGTGATAAACATGACATCAGAAAGATCATATTCAACTTCCAAATAGTGATCAATGAATGTACCATTTTGTTCAGGATCAAGAACTTCTAATAAAGCGGATGAAGGATCACCACGAAAATCTTGGCCCATTTTATCAATTTCATCAAGCAAGAAAAGCGGATTAGATTTTTTTGCTTTTTTCATAGACTGGATAATTTTTCCAGGCATCGATCCAATATATGTTCGGCGATGTCCACGAATTTCTGCTTCATCTCGGACACCTCCCAATGAGATACGAACATACTCACGTCCCGTTGCCTTTGCAATAGAGCGCGCTAATGATGTTTTCCCTACACCTGGAGGACCTAATAAACAAATAATGGGACCTTTTATCTTTGACGCGCGACTTTGTACGGCCAAATATTCAATAATTCGCTCCTTAACTTTTTCAAGACCAAAATGTTCATTATTCATGACCTTTTCAGCAAAATCTAAATTGTTTTTAATCTTAGATTTTTTACCCCAAGGCATTGCTAATAACCAATCAAGATAGTTACGTACAACTGTCGCTTCTGCAGACATAGGAGACATATTCCGTAATTTTCTCAATTCTGCTCCAGCTTTTTCCTGTGCTTCCTTGGATAGTTTTGTATTCTTGATACGTTCTTCTAATTCAGAGAGTTCATCTCGGCTATCATCACCTGCTCCTAACTCTTTTTGAATAGCCTTCATCTGCTCATTGAGATAATATTCTCGTTGGTTTTTTTCCATTTGCCGTTTAACATGCGAACGAATACGTTTTTCAACCTGCAAAACAGAAATTTCTCCTTCCATGAAGGACAAAACACGTTCAAGACGGGCCCGCACAGGTAAGAGCTCTAATATTTCCTGTTTTTCTGCCAGTTTAATCATCAAATGAGAAGCAATCGTATCGGCAAGCTTAGAAGGATTATCAAGCTGGCCAATCGCATTCACAACTTCAGGAGAGATTTTTTTATTAAGCTTTACATAGTTTTCAAAATAAGTAATCACTGACCTTGAAAGAGCTTCAATCTCAACATCACTCTCTCTAGGTTCTTCTGTAACAGTTGCAAAAGCCTGATGATAACCTTCACTTAAAGAAAATTGACTAATTTTTGCACGTGCAGTTCCTTCAACCAAAACCTTTACAGTACCATCAGGAAGCTTTAAAAGTTGAAGAATATTAGCAAATGTACCAATATGATAAACATCCTCTGATTTTGGATCGTCATCAGAAGCATTTTTTTGTGTCACCAATAGTATTTGCTTATCAACCGCCATCGTTTCTTCAAGAGCACGAATTGATTTTTCGCGGCCCACAAAAAGTGGAACAATCATATGGGGGAAGACAACAATATCACGAAGAGGTAAAACAGCATAAACCCCATCTCTTACTTCATCTGTCTTTTCATCAATATATTGCATAACTCTCCTTTCTGGAGCCTATGAGCTATCTACAACAATTAGCCCACCTTTAGAAAATCTCAGCTCTTCACTGTACATGAAGTGGTAATTACTCATACATAAATCAAGCATTATAATGATATTATTAGAAACACCTATCAAATACCGTTCACTACCACCTTTTATATTGTGCATCGCACAATGTCATGCTGATACATTTTCTTTATCTTCTGCACGTTCTGAGTAAATATAAAGAGGACGCGCTTTACCATCAACGACATCACTCGAAATAACCACTTTTTGAACGCCTTCAAGAGCCGGTAGCTCAAACATCGTCTCAAGAAGGATCTTCTCCATAATAGAACGTAAACCACGAGCACCAGTTTTACGTTCAATTGCTTTCTTTGCAATAACACGTAAAGCATCTTCATGAAATGCTAACTCAACATTCTCCATTTCAAAAAGACGCTGATATTGCTTTACTAACGCATTTTTAGGTTGGGATAAAATTTGCATGAGGGCGTTAACATCTAAATCCTCTAAGGTAGCGACTATAGGAAGCCGCCCAATAAATTCTGGTATTAAACCAAATTTAATAAGATCTTCAGGCTCTAAATCACGAAAAATTTCACCGACACAACGCTCATCCGGAGCCTTAACAGTCGCAGAAAAACCAATAGAAGTTTTTTCACCACGCCCTGAAATAATCCGTTCTAAACCTGCAAAAGCTCCCCCACAAATGAATAAGATGTTTGTGGTGTCAACCTGAAGAAACTCTTGTTGCGGATGCTTACGTCCACCTTGAGGAGGAACAGAAGCAATCGTTCCTTCCATAATTTTTAATAATGCTTGCTGAACTCCTTCCCCCGAAACATCTCTTGTAATAGAAGGATTGTCTGCTTTACGAGAAATCTTATCAACCTCATCAATATAAACAATACCACGCTGCGCACGTTCAACATTATAATCTGCTGCTTGAAGAAGCTTCAAAATAATATTTTCAACATCTTCTCCCACATAACCCGCTTCAGTCAAAGTGGTCGCATCCGCCATCGTAAAAGGCACATCAATAATACGTGCTAATGTTTGTGCAAGATAAGTTTTACCACAACCCGTTGGACCAACAAGAAGAATATTTGATTTAGCCAACTCAATATCATTGCTTTTAGACTGATGCGCCAACCGTTTATAATGATTATGAACAGCAACAGAAAGAACACGCTTTGCATGCTGCTGACCAATAACATAGTCATCAAGAACTGTTATAATTTCCTGTGGCGTAGGAACACCATCACGCACCTTAACCCCAGAAGACTTATTTTCTTCCCGAATAATATCCATGCAAAGCTCTACACATTCATCACAGATAAATACAGTAGGCCCCGCAATGAGCTTACGCACCTCATGCTGACTCTTGCCGCAGAACGAGCAATAGAGAGTATTTTTTGATTCGTTCCCGCTATTGCTAATTTTGCTCATTTTTCTTTCCTTTCACCACAATATATGAACACTTTGCCTTTTCAAAGGAAGCCTTTCATCATGAAAACTAAAAGACATATAGAAAACCATGCATGTCTCAATACTTTTAGGTGTTTCTCTTATTTTGCGATATTTTTTATAAAACTCTTGATTTAAAGTAGCTGTTTTTTCTATAAAAATTCTTAATCTTTTTCTTCTTTTTCAGTTTCTGCACGGTATTGTATAACATCATCAACTAAGCCAAACGCTTTGGCTTCTTCTGCTGTCATAAAATGATCGCGATCGAGAGTTCTCTCTATAACCTCATAATCTTGACTCGTATGTTGAACATAAATTTCATTTAAACGCCGTTTCATCTTTATAATATCTTGCGCATGTCGCTCAATATCTGAAGCTTGACCTTGAAAACCACCAGATGGTTGATGCACCATAATACGTGCGTTTGGCAATGTAAAACGATGACCTTTTGCTCCAGCCGTTAATAATAAAGACCCCATAGATGCCGCTTGCCCCATGCAAAGCGTAGAAACAGGAGGGCGAATAAACTGCATAGTATCATAAATAGCCATACCAGATGTTACGACACCACCTGGAGAATTAATATAAAGACTAATTTCTTTTTTAGGATTTTCCGCTTCCAAAAAAAGCAATTGTGCACAAACAAGCATTGCCATACCATCTTCAACAGGTCCATTAATAAAAATAATCCGTTCCTTTAAAAGACGGGAAAAAATATCATAGGCCCGTTCACCACGATTTGTTTGTTCAATAACCATAGGAACAAGGCTTAATGCTGTTTTCATTGGATCACTCATATTTTTACTTTCCGTTCATATAACAACCGCTCTTTACACATTCAATGTTTTTGTCCATATGTTAACATTACTCTCTTGTGCAAGCTACAATCAAGAGATTGTATAAGATAGATTAAAATCTCAATAGTTAAAATAGCAATAATAACTCTACCTAAACAAATGATGAACATCCGGAATGCGAGATACCGCCCAATGGTAAAAACTTCCTTCCTGAGGTCTTTTCGTGGTCTTTGTCTTTCTGTGAATATGAAAGCCTATCAAGCGTGAATCTGTAAGCGGCTTTACGCCAAAAGCTGGTTCAAAAATACGTTCAGTTTTTCGCCCAGTCCAATAATAAAAAGTTTCCTTTTCCTTTGCTTCATGAAAAAACCATATCGTTTTGCTAATCGTGAAATACCATCATTACCAAATATTGTAACGCCAAGATTTCCCAGTAAAATCGGCATTTTTTTCCTCTTTAACCAGAACGGTCTCCAAACACGACGCTTAAACCCAAGCCAATGAGGAATAATTTCTGCACCTGCCCAATAATCCTCAAATATTTTTATAATAGGGTTATTGGGCGGAAAATAAAGTGCAGAAACGCCTACTCTTGTATTATTTTCTCTTGCCAACCAAACCTTATCCGCATCTGGATGAAATTGTTTAACAAGGTAAACATCTGTATCTAACCAAACACCTTGTTGATATTTCATCAGCATAACACGAAAAAAATCCGAGAACTGAACAATTGTACACCCTAGTTTATCATCAGAAAAATCGGGATCAAGGCGATAAATTGCTGAGCGTGGTAAAATTGATTCGGCTTCATACAGCTCAACACCAGCAGGGAGATTATCTATTTTTTTATCATAACTAAAAAGCTTAACGCGCTGTCCAGTTTTAACCATTGAAGACAAACAAAGCCTATCTACCAATCTTAATTGTCCACTATACCAAAAAGTACAAATATCCATAGATAATACATCAAAAATATTCTAAACTTACGCGAAAGAGTTGTTCAACATCACGAACCCTATCAGCAAGAGCAAAAATCACTATTCTATCACCAGATAAAATACGCGTATCTGCCGAAAGCTGTATTATTGTCTTATTGCGATAAATTGCACCAATTCTCAAACCATCTGATAAATTGAGCTCTGATAATGACTTACCAACCAATGAAGATGTTTGCATCACTTCAGCTTCAATAATTTCTGCTCGGCCATTAAAAACTGAATGAACAGAACGAATACGCCCACGGCGCATTTGTTGCAAAATTCTCGATATTGTAACACTATGGGGATTAAGATATGCATCCACACCAACAGCACGACTAAATTCTTGATAGGCAACATTATTAATCAATACCATATTGGCTTTGCAGCCCAATCTTTTAGCAATAATAGCGCTTAAGAGATTAACCTGATCTTGATTGGTCAATGTAATCATTAAATCGGACTGATCAATTCCCGCATCTTGAAGAATCACTGGATCTAACACGTTACCGTATAAAACTGTTGTTTTTTCAAGCTGATCAGCAATTGTGAGGGCTCTTTCTCTATGCGCTTCTATAATCTTCAATTTTAATTTATGAAAACGCTTTTCAATAGCCTGTGCAACATAAAGGCCAATGTGACCACCCCCTGCAATAATCATGCGGTGGGCATCTTGTTCTTTATGACCAAAAAGCCCAACAGCACGACGCATCTGTTCACGAGAAACAACAAGATAGGTTATATCACCAACGCGTAGTTGCGTTTCTGAATGTGCAACCAATAATTCCGCGCCACGTTTAATAGCAGTAACCGTCGTATGAAGATCTGGAAAAAGCTCTGTTAATTGACGCAAAGGTGTATTAATAACGGGACAATCTTCCATGCATTCCAAAGCTAGTGCCACAATATCATCATTACAAAAATAAAGAACATCTATTGCACCAGGTAAAGCAATACGGCGCAAAACCATTTCCCCAACTTCAACTTCTGGCGAAATAACCACATCAATGGGAATATTCTCTCTGGAAAAAAGCGTCTTATAACGTGGTTCTAAATAAGATTGTGAGCGAATACGAGCAATTTTTGTGGGCACATTAAATAATGAATGTGCTACTTGGCAAGCTACCATATTAACTTCATCAAACAAAGTGACAGCAATCAACATATCAGCTTTGTCTGCATCTGCAGCCAAAAGAACTTCAGGCCGTGAACCGTGACCAACAAAACCTCTCACATCCAATGTATCGCGAATCTTTTCAATTAATCTCGTTTCAATATCAATAACAGTAACATCGTGATTTTCAGCAGCAAGACGCTCTGCTATCCCATAACCAACCTGTCCTGCTCCACAAATAATAATACGCATCGCTTTAAGAAACTCCAAGCGCTTTAAGTTTACGGTGCAAAGCTGAACGCTCCATGCCTATAAATTCAGCAGTACGTGATATATTTCCACCCAAACGCCCAATCTGCGCCACTAAATATCTCTTTTCAAATAATTCTCGAGCTTCACGTAACGGCAAATCCATTATACTTTCATCTGAATCCATTTGAAGACGTGGCAAAGAATCACTTACTTCACTGGGAAGAAAGTCCGCTGTTATAGGACCATCACCATCCCGCACAAGAATAAGAAGACGCTCAATATTATTACGTAATTGCCGCACATTACCCGGCCAAGCGTGCGTTTGCAAAATAGCAATCACATCATCACTGATTGCACGCGGTTTAATCCCAACCTGCTGTGATATTGTTTTTACAAAATGATGTACAAGTTCTGGAATATCTTCACGACGCGCTGAAAGGGGCGGAACAACAATAGGAACAACGGAAAGACGGTGAAAAAGATCCTCCCTAAAGCGCCCATCAGAAATGAGGTTTTCAAGATTTTGCGCTGTCGAAGAAATGATACGGACATCCACCTTAACACGTTTTGTGCCGCCAATTCTCTCAAATGTTTGCCCCGTTAAAACCCGAAGAATCTTCCCTTGAGTCTCACGCGGCATATCAGCAATTTCATCAAGATATAAGATACCGCCATGAGCTTCCTCTAAGGCACCAATTTTACGCTCTCTTCCCTCCATTTCGCTGCCAAACAGCTCTATTTCCATTCTTTCCGGAGTAATCGTTGCAGCATTTATTGTAACAAATGGCCCATTCGAACGCGTTGAGAGCGCATGAATAGCTCGTGCAACAGTCTCTTTTCCTGCCCCTGAAGGACCTGTTATCATGATGCGACTATTGGTTGGTGCTACTTTTTCTATGATTTGACGCAAATTTTTTATAACTGTCGATTTTCCGAGCAACTCTAATGTCTCGTTCGAACGCTTTCGCAATTCTAAAAGCTCACGTTTTAAATTTGAATTTTCAAGTGTTCTCTCTGCAACCAATACAAGTCTATCAGCTTTAAAAGGTTTTTCAATGAAATCATATGCCCCTCGCTTTATAGCGGAAACAGCCGTCTCAATATTACCATGACCAGAGATCATAACGACCGGAAGAGCCGGATATTGTGTTTTAATTTCATCAAGCAGTGCTAAACCATCGAGACGACTACCCTGTAGCCAAATATCCAAAAAAATGAGCTTTGGAATACGCTCACTAATTTGAGCCAATGCTTCATCAGAGTTACAAGCAACACGCGTTTCATAACCTTCATCATCTAAAATACCAGCAACAAGCTCACGAATATCTGCTTCATCATCAACAATCAAGATATCTGATACCATACTATTCCCCTATCTTATGATTTATGGCTTGTATAATATTACCCTGCTTACCCCCATCCGCTGGAAATATCAAACGGATCATCGCACCACGACCTTCATAAAAACTCTCCGGTGCATCATGAAGCTCCATGAAACCACCGTGATCTTCAATAACTTTGCGCACAATAGCTAACCCCAGCCCTGTTCCTTTTTCCCGCGTTGTTATATAGGGTTCTAATAACTTTTGTCTTTGCTCTTTAGGAAGTCCTTTCCCGTTATCAACAACATCCACAACCACCCATTCTTCCTGACGATAAGAACGGATAAGAATATGACCGTGAATATTTTCCTCTCGCATAACTGAATCTATGGATTCGCTCGCGTTTTTGATAACATTGCAAAAAGCCTGTACAATGAGACGGTTATCAAATGCACCCATAAGTGGTAGAGTTCCTAAATCTTGCTCAAAATGAATATCATGTCGCGTCACCTCTATCAAGAAACATGCTTCGCGCAACAATTCTCGTATATCTAAAATATGCATTTTGGGTTTGGGCATACGTGCAAAAGAGGAAAACTCATCAACCATACGCCCAATATCTCCAACCTGCCGAATAATTGTGTCAATACACCGCTCAAAGACCTCTCTATCTTGTGTAATAGCTTTGTTATAACGTTTACGAATGCGTTCAGCGGATAACTGAATAGGTGTAAGAGGATTTTTAATTTCGTGTGCAATACGCCGCGCAATATCCGCCCACGCCGCTGTACGTTGCGCTGCAACAAGGTCTGTAATATCATCAATTGTTAGAACCCAAGATTGCCCTTGTCCATCATCCTCCTCCATCGTAACTTGGACATTACAGACACGCTCTTTTCCTGCAACGTTTAAAGTGACCTGCTCACGATGGTTTTTACGATCCAATGAACGCACAAACTGAAAAACCTGCCAAATTTCAGCGCTTAAAGATAAAAGACTTTTTCCAACAACGCGCTCTGAGCGAATATCAAACATCGCTTCAATAGACCGATTGATAATGGTGATATCACCATTATCATCTATACCTGCTACTCCCGCTGTTACACCCGATAACACAGCTTCAGAAAAACGCCGTCTTTCATCAATTTGATCACGCACTGCAATCAATTCATTACGCCGACTTTTCAATTCACTGACCATGTAATTAAAAGTTTTGGATAATTGCCCAATATCTCCATCTTTTGCTCGTACTGGCACGAAAATTTCCATATTTCCAGAAGCAACATCATCGGCAGCACTAATGAGAAGACGAATAGGACGTACTAAGCGATCAGCAACAGCAATAGCAGCCCAAATGGCTGATAAGAATAAACTAAAAAAAAGACACAAATAAAGCATACCAAATGCAATCTGTGTCAGCAGGCGATTCTCATTTAAATCACGATAACGATCTGTATTAACTTCTGTCAAACGCAAAGCAGATAAAACACCTTTATCAACGTCACGCACCAAATATAAAAATGTGTTTGGAATATTGGTAAATTTTAAAATAATACCAAAATAATCATGAACGCCTGGTTGAAAAGAAAAAGGTCTCGCACTGGTTGCTCGTTCAATAAGATGAGAAGGAGGAATTGGCAGTTTATCTTCATCACCAAGAGCACTCGATACAAAAATAGCTCCACTAGAACTTAACAAAAATGCACCACGCAAATTGCGTCCTAGAGCATGACGCGTCAATTGCATCCTATATTCAGCTGGATTACGTTCTAAGAGTTTTTTGTTATCAAGTGCAAATGCCATCGCGTAGGATAAATTTTTTAAATTTTGGAGCATTTCATCTGCATAAGCATTTGCTAAATCAATAGAAGAGCCCACAATTTGCCGCGTTGTTGTATCAAACCATCGATCAAGTCCCAAATTTAGTGCTGGACCCGATACAAGAGCTACAGCAACAGCTGGCATTGTCGCAACAAGTGCAAACAATGAAATAAGGCGCACATGAAGACGCGATCCTGCACGCCTTGAACGCCAAGCACGAATGATCGGTATCATCTCATAAAAAACGATGACAATAAGCCCTAAAACCCAAAAACTATTAATTCCTATAAGAATAAGGGTTACTGTTCTACTGGGAACAACAGGAGTTAATCCAATAAGAATAATAAATGAAACAGAGGCCGTAAGTAAAGCCAATACAATAATTGTAATCCCTAAAAAAATATATACCTTACTTAAACGATACAACTCATCGTTATAAGTATTTTTATCTATGTCTTGAAGATTCGTCACAGATGTTATATTCGTCATGAGCTTACATACCCTTATCCCATTATTCTCATATAACCTTTTGTAGCAAAAATTGACAATACTAATACTACATTTAAAATAGGCAAATATAGTCAACGAGAAAAAACTTCTACATTTTGCAAAATATCTTTAAAATAGACTGTGTTCGACGATACTTTACGAAGGAAATGAGATGCGATTAACAAAACAAACAAATTATGCTCTTCGAATGCTTATGTATTGTGCAGATAATCAGGGAACTCTCAGTCGTGTTCCAGAAATTGCTAAAGCATATGCCGTTTCAGAGCTTTTTTTATTTAAAATCCTTCAGCTGCTTGTTCAAGCAGGTTTTATACAAACAGTGCGTGGACGCAATGGTGGAGTTAGATTGGCTAAACCCGCAGCAGAAATTTCAGTCGCGGATGTTGTGAAAGTAACAGAAGACAACTTTTCCCTCGCAGAATGTTTCGATACTGCAGAACCAACTTGCCCCTTGTTTGATTTTTGTGGTTTAAATACCGCACTTCAAAAAGCATTAAATGCTTTTTTTGAGGTGTTATCCGTGATATCCCTTGCTGATCTACAACAACCATCCTTTCAAAATCATTTTAAAATTAATGACAAAAAAGCAAACTAAGATTATAATACAAGGAGATTAAGTATTTCTATTGCAGCAATAATATTAGCCGCTGGACGGGGTGAAAGAGCAGGATCTCCCCATAAAATTCCAAAACAATATCGGCTTCTAGGACAAAAGCCAATTATTTATCATACCGTGCATTGTTTTTTGCAGCATCCAGCTATCACAACAATTATTCTTGTTATTCATCCAGAAGATCGTCAAATCTGTGAACAAGCTATTGACGATTTTAAAGAGCGCCTTATTATCGTTGAAGGAGGCAATACACGTCAAATCTCTACCTTATATGGACTTCAGGCACTCAAAAAATTTGCCCCCCAATATGTGCATATTCATGATGGTGCACGCCCTTTTATCGAAAACAAGCTTCTTAATAACATTCACAACACTATCACGCCTCAAGAAGGTGTTCTTCCTGTTCTGCCCATCTCTGATACCCTTAAACGTATAAATAATCAGCATGTTTTAGAAACAATTCCCCGTACCCATCTTTATAGTGCACAAACTCCACAGTGTTTTCCCTTTGAACATATCTTAGCGGCCCATAAACAAGCAAAACAAGCTTGCAAACAAGAATTCACTGACGATTCTGCAATTGCCGAATGGTTTGGAATTCCTATGCGTACCGTTCCTGGAGATCCTAACAACATAAAAATTACATGGCATGAAGATTTTAATACTGCACATTTATATCTCCAAAAGAAAATGCAAATATTTCCTGATATTCGTACCGGCAATGGTTATGATGTTCACTCTTTTGAGGATGGTGATTTTCTTATATTATGTGGTATAAAAATCCCTTTTCATAAAAAATTAAATGGACACTCCGATGCGGATGTTGCTCTTCATGCATTAACAGATGCCCTTCTTGCAACTCAAGGTGCTGGAGATATCGGTACACATTTTCCTCCCTCTGATCCTCAATGGAAAAATGTATCATCAGAAATTTTTCTCCGTCATGCTCTTGATATTATAAAACAAGCAGGTGGTCGTATCGCCAATGTTGATATCACAATTATCGCTGAAAATCCTAAAATTAGTCCATATCGTCATGCCATGACAGAAAATCTTATAACAATACTTGCAATAACACCTGATCGAATCTCTATCAAAGCAACAACAAATGAAAGGCTTGGATTTATTGGTCGTGGTGAGGGAATTGCTGCTCTTGCAACAGTGAGCGTCCTTTATTCAGGAGAAATTCCCCAATGACATATCTTTGTGAAAAACACGCACATGAAGTCCTTAATACCTTTCGCCAAAAAGGTTTGCTGTTAACAACTGTAGAGTCTTGTACAGGGGGACTCATTGCTGCATGCCTCACAAATATAGCAGGATCGTCAGATGTTCTCGATTGTGGATTTGTTGTTTATTCAAATGAATCCAAAACACGCCTTGTTGGCGTTTGTGCTGAACTTATAAGAACCTATGGTGCCGTTTCAAAAGAAGTTGCTCTTGCAATGGCTGAGGGTGGATTAAAACATTCACAAGCTGACATTGCAGTTTCTGTAACAGGAATTGCTGGTCCAGGAGGTGCAAGTCTTGATAAACCTGTAGGACTTGTGCATTGCGCAGTTGCTTACAAAAACCACTCTCCCCTGCACAAAGAAATGCACTTTGCTCATCTTAATCGCAATGCTATCCGCCACGCAACTGTTGAAAATGCTTTTAAAATGATTCTGGAATTGCTTCACTGAATTCCCCATACTAATTTCAAAATTCTTTATTCCCCATCGAGTCTATAATCGTCAACATCTTGAAAAAATTTTATTGTATCACAACTTGAAAATGAAAGATCTGAATAGCGTAAAGTTATCTCACTTCAGTCCTGTGTAGATTGAATTAATCAAATTTATTCACTTGCACGCCACAAGAGAAAAAACTGTATAAATAAAATGATTAAAGAAAGAGACACTTGTACTTCTCTCAAGTGCTAAGAGCTGGCACAACATCTTGAGAGATGGCAAATAAAT
Organism: Bartonella sp. AA78NXGY; assembly: GCF_042197005.1. Classification (NCBI taxonomy): domain Bacteria; kingdom Pseudomonadati; phylum Pseudomonadota; class Alphaproteobacteria; order Hyphomicrobiales; family Bartonellaceae; genus Bartonella; species Bartonella sp. AA78NXGY. The sequence continues at coordinate 255,972 of NZ_JBHIRI010000002.1, read as the reverse complement.
GATACAGGAGGAATTCTTCATAAGTGTACAGATGTAGATTTTATATACTTTTACGAAAATCTATACTATTTATTATGAGCACTATTATGAAATGGGTATGACGCAAGCAGGTTCTATTTGGGCGTTTTGTTTAACGAGTGTGCATCCATTAAAAAAGAGAGAAACAAAAGCATGAAGCTGTGCATCATCTTCATCATTTAAAATGATATTCCTTCAATATGCTTTTGAAAGCTGAATTAAAAACAAATAGTAAAGATGGAAACCGGTTTTCACCTTCACGCTGTTTAAGCAATAGGTATTGTTAAAAAATAACAGAATAGACTATGTTACCGTAGAGCCATAAATCTGATGCGCACGCTTCTCAAAAGCCTCGGTAAATTTACGAAACGCAATATCAAACATTGAGCCCATGACTAATCCAAGCGTTTTACTTTTAAATTCATAATCAATAAAAAACTCTATATTACATGCATTGGTATTTTCAATATCATGAAAGGCCCAACGATTTTCAAGATATTTGAATGGACCATCAATATATTTAACTTCTATAAGACTTTTTTCCGGCTGAAGAAATACTTGAGTCGTAAAAGTTTCACGAATAATCTTATAGCCAACGGTCATATCCGCAAGAAGCAATATTTTTTTTCCATATTCTTTTCGAGAACGTATTATTAAAGACTCACACATTGGTAAAAATTCAGGATAACGCTCAATATCTGAAACCAGATCAAACATTTCACTGGCACTATGGGTGATCTGCCGATGTATTGTAAAAATCGGCATAATTATCTCTGTAAGGAAAATTTTTCATCACGCGCTTTTTGCAAAATGGCAAAATCATCTCCAGCATGATGAGATGAACGCGTTAGAGGATTGGAGGCCATATGTAAAAATCCTTTTACTTTACCAATCTTGGCAAAAGACTCAAATTCTTCAGGAGGCACAAAACGAACAACTGGATGATGTTTTCGTGTAGGCTGCAAATATTGTCCAATTGTCATAAAGTCAACATCAGCAGCGCGCAAATCATCCATCAATTGCAAAACTTCATTTCGCTCCTCCCCGAGGCCAACCATAATTCCCGATTTTGTAAAAATTGTTGGATCAAGTTCTTTAACACGTTGTAACAAACGAATTGAATGAAAATAACGTGCCCCTGGACGGACCTTCAAATATTTAGAAGGAACTGTTTCTAAGTTATGATTAAAAACATCAGGCTTAGCAGCAACAACAACTTCTAAAGCGCCATCCTTATGACGAAAATCAGGTGTAAGAACTTCAATTGTTGTTTTAGGAGTTTTTTGACGAATCGCATAAATAACTTTTGCAAAATGCTCAGCACCACCATCAGCAAGATCATCACGATCAACAGATGTAATGACAACATGTTTTAATTCCATCCTTGCAACAGCATCAGCGACACGTTCTGGCTCATTATCATCAACGGCAAGTGGAATACCTGTTGCAACGTTACAAAAAGCACAAGCACGCGTACATATTTCACCTAAAATCATAAAGCTAGCATGCCTCTGGCTCCAACATTCGCCAATATTAGGACAACCAGCTTCTTCACATACAGTCACTAGCTTATGCGTACGTACAATACCATGTGTTTCCTTATAAATTGGTGATGTTGGCGCTTTTACACGAATCCAATCTGGCTTTTTTTGAACGCTTGTATCAGGACGATGTGCCTTTTCAGGATGACGCAATCGTCTATTTGCAACTCTATCAACAACCGTAACCATTTAAGCCTTTGCCTTATAAATACGAAGTAACAATCAAAAATATAAAATTTTTCATACAATCCAGTCATCAAGCGTTTAAAACTTGACCATAAGCATCTAATACACTTTCTTTCATCATTTCCGATAAAGTCGGATGTGGAAAGACAGTATGCATTAATTCTTCTTCTGTTGTTTCAAGATTCATAGCAATAACAAAACCCTGTATCAATTCTGTTACCTCAGCCCCTACCATATGGGCCCCGAGAAGCTGTCCTGTTTTTTTATCAAAAATCGTTTTTACTAACCCCTGATCTTCACCCAAAGCAATCGCCTTACCATTCGCAGCAAAAGAATAACGACCAATACGTATATCATAACCTGCTTCTTTTGCTGCCGCTTCTGAAAGCCCTACAGAGGCAACCTGTGGTGTACAATATGTACACCCTGGAATTTTTCTTTTATCAAGTGGATGAGCGCTTTTCAAACCTGCAAGATGCTCAATACATATCACACCTTCTTCTTCTGCTTTATGGGCCAACATAGGTGGGCCTGCTACATCACCAATAGCATAAATACCTTCCACCCCCGTCCAACTCCATTCATCAGTTACAATGCAGCCGCGATCGGTTTTTATTCCCAAAGCTTCTAAACCAAGATTCTCAATATTACCTTGCACCCCAACAGCAGAAATCAACCGGTCAACAGTCATTGACTCTATTTTACCTTGAACATCAATATGTACACTTACAGAATCGGAAGATTTTTCAACCTTTGTTACTTTTGCTTGACGAAGAGTACGTAAACCTTTTTTCTCTAACTGTTTACGAGCAAACGTTGAAATTTCAATATCTTCAGCAGGCATGATATGGGGCATCATTTCAACAACAGTTACTGTCGCCCCCATATCATGATAAAAAGAAGCAAATTCAATGCCAATAGCCCCAGACCCTATAACCAAAAGCGATTTTGGCATTGCTGGCGGTATCATAGCTTCAAAATAAGTCCAAATGAGTTTTCCATCTGGCTCAATACCAGGAAGGACACGAGGACGTGCACCCGTTGCAATAATGATATGCTTTGCTTGATAAGTTCCCTCCCCTAACGTCCCTTTAGGGACTGGATTTTGCGGTTGCATAATCGGTTTGGAGGATGAAGAAACCATAATTTCCGCAGGAAGGCTTCCCTTTGCTTCTTTAGTAAGCTTTGCTTCACCCCAGATAATATCAATTTTGTTTTTTTTCATTAAAAAACCAACACCAGCATTTAAACGTGCTGAAACACCCCGTGAACGTGCCACAACATCTTTGATGTTTGCCTCAATTGAACCATTAATTTTTAATCCATAATTTGTCGCATGTTCAGCAAAATGTTTCATTTCCGCTGAACGTAGAAGGGCCTTTGTTGGAATACATCCCCAATTTAAACAGATCCCTCCCAAATGTTCACGTTCAACAATCGCAGTCTTAAAGCCACATTGTGCTGCACGAATTGCGGTTACATATCCGCCTGGACCTGATCCAATCACAATTACATCATAAAGATTTGCCACAGTAATTCCTCCATGGATATATAAAAAACGGATATGCATTTTTTGAACTTAAGACTGTAAAACAACATGAGAGAATTATCTTATGTCTTTGCTTTAAGCTTCACGTAAATGCTTTACCCAAACCAGAAATAGCAATAACATTGCTCTTTAAACTCTTTAAATTTGTTTCTATTCTCTTAACACGCTTTCTCACAATTTACGTGAAGAACTGTTAAACAGTTCAAACCAACATTGCTAATGGATTTTCAATCATCTTCTTAAAAGTCCGCGCGAGCTCTGCTGCTAAAGCACCATCGACAGCACGATGATCCGCAGAAAGCGTAACTGACATAACTGTCGCAACAACTAATGCACCATTTTTAACAACGGCGCGTTGCTCCCCTGCACCAATCGCAAAAATCGTCGCATGCGGTGGATTAAGAATAGCCGAAAAACTTTTTATACCATACATCCCCATATTTGATACAGCTGTTGTTCCACCCTGATATTCTTCCATTTTTAACTTGCCCTCGCGCGCACGCTTTGCAAAATCCTTCATCTCTTTGGAAATAAGTGATAACGGCTTTTTCTCTGCATGGCGAATAATCGGTGTAATTAATCCATTGGGAATAGAAACAGCAACCCCAACATCACAATGTTTATGATGAAGCATCCCGCCTTCAAGCCAAGAAACATTCGCATCAGGAACCGCTTTCAAAGAAAGTGCGACAGCTTTGATCACCATATCATTAACAGAAAGCTTATAAGTAGGCTGAGTTTCTTCCTGCCCCTTAACCATTGGAGCAGCAGCATTTAGTTGTGTACGCAGTGCTAATAGCGCATCAAGTTCACAATCTACCGTTACATAGAAATGTGGGACTCTCTGTTTTGATTCCACCAAACGTGTCGCGATTGTTTTACGCATATTATTATGGGGAGCGAAGCTATATTCATCCTCTTTGAAGAGTTTCAATATCTGTTTGTCCGAAGCACCTGTAGCTATTAGCTCCCCTATCTGTGATGAATAAGACACTTTAGACATATCGCTGCTCACAGCTTTTTCTACATCGCGCTTAATAATACGGCCATGCGGACCACTTCCAGAAATAAGGGATAAATCAAGACCTGCCTGAGATGCTAATCGCCGCGCTAAGGGAGAGGCAAAAAGACGAGCTTCCTTTTTATCTTGCTGTATTAATTGCCCAGTTGATGATTCATGAGACATTTTTATTCCCTTTGAGTCCGTCTGTTTCAGAGAATCTGTCTGTTTGATGCCCTCTGGTTTTTGTCTTGTAGAAGAAGAGATTTCTTCTGCAACTTTTGCAGCTTCAGCTAAATCTTCACCTTCTTCTGCTAAAACAACAATTAAAGCATTTACTTTAACGCCTTGTGTTCCAGCAGGAACAACAATTTTAGCAACCCTACCTTCATCAACGGCTTCGACTTCCATTGTCGCTTTATCCGTCTCAATTTCAGCAATAACATCACCAGAGGAAACCTTATCTCCCTCCTTAATATTCCATTTTGTTAAATTTCCCTCTTCCATCGTAGGGGAAAGCGCTGGCATTGTAATTTTAATGGGCATTATGCTTTCCTCCGTTATGCTCTGTATGTCACAGCCTTAACGGCCTCAATAATTTCAGCAGTATTAGGCAAAGCCAACTTCTCAAGATTAGCGGCATAAGGCATCGGAACATCTTTGCCAGAAATCGTAGCAATTGGCGCATCAAGATAGTCAAAAGCCTGCTGCATAACACGCGTTGCTATTTCAGTTCCCACAGATGACTGAGGAAATCCCTCTTCAATTGTTACCAAACGACCTGTTTTTTTAACTGACGAAAGAATTGTTGGAAGATCCATCGGGCGAATGGTTCGTAAATCAATCAATTCAACATCAATACCAAGTTTTTCGATTTCTGGTAACGCTTGAACAGCATAATGCATCCCAATTCCACATGCAACAATCGTCACATCTTGTCCAGACTTATGAATACGCGCCTTACCAATAGGCAAAAGAAAATCATCCAGTTGAGGAACATCAAATTGATGCCCATACAAAATCTCATTTTCAAGGAAAATAACAGGATTATCATCACGAATAGCAGCTTTCAGCAAACCTTTTGCATCTGCAGCACTATAAGGCATGACAACTTTCAGACCTGGTACATGACTATACCATGCAGCATAACATTGAGAATGTTGAGCACCAACACGGGCAGCTGCACCATTGGGACCTCGGAAAACCATAGGAGCGGTCATTTGTCCACCAGACATATAACGTGTTTTGGCTGCTGAGTTAATAATTTGGTCCATCGCCTGCATCGCAAAATTAAAGGTCATAAACTCGACAATAGGACGTAACCCACCAAAAGCAGCCCCAACAGCCAGCCCAGCAAAGCCGTGCTCTGTAATTGGGGTATCAATAACTCGGCGTTCCCCGAACTCTTCCAACAAACCCTGACTAACCTTATAGGCACCTTGATATTGCGCGACCTCTTCCCCCATGAGAAAAACTTTTTCATCACGCCGCATTTCTTCAGCCAAAGCCTGATTAAGCGCTTCACGAACTGTCATTGTAACCATTTGTGTTCCCGCTGGAATATCAAAATTAAGAGATGTATCAAAAGTAGGAGCAGCCTGCGGAACTGACAAAGGTAGAGAAAGAGGAGATTCCTTAGGTTTTTGTGCTGTATCCGTAGGCTGCGAAATATCCTCAGCACGCTCACCTTCTTCTAACAAAATTGCAATAACAGTGTTAACCCTTACGCCTTCTGAACCTTCAGGCACAAAAATTTTACCAAGAGTACCTTCATCAACGGCCTCTACTTCCATTGTAGCCTTATCCGTTTCAATTTCAGCAATAACATCGCCAGAGCTAACCTTATCACCTTCTTTCTTGAGCCATTTAGACAGTTTACCTTCTTCCATAGTTGGTGAAAGCGCCGGCATCAAAATATCAATAGACATACTTGCTTCCCTCGCATCAAACTAAAATATCAGTATAGAGCTCAGAAGCATCTGGCTCTTGATCACTTTGTGCAAAATCTACCGCATCAGCAACAATTGCACGGACCTCTTTCTCAACAGATTTTAAATCGTCTTCGCTCGCCCAATTTTTTTTAAGAATCCGACTTTTTACTTGATCAATCGGATCGTGCTCCTCTTTTATTTTTTGGACTTCTTCCTTGGAACGATATTTTGCTGGATCAGACATGGAATGACCACGATAGCGATAGGTCTGCATATCAAGAATGATCGGTCCTTTACCTGAGCGTGCCCAAGAAATTGCTTCATCAGCAGCTCCTTTTACTGATCGAACATCCATACCGTCAACAACAATACCTGGAATTTCAAAAGAAAGACCGCGTCGGGAAAAATCAGTTTCTGCAGATGCACGTGAAACTGACGTTCCCATAGCATACTGATTGTTTTCAATAATATAAACAACGGGAAGCTTCCAAAGTGAAGCCATATTAAAACTCTCGTAAACCTGCCCCTGATTTGCAGCACCATCACCAAAATAAACCAATGTCACATTATCTTTACCAAGATATTGATTCGAAAATGCCAAACCTGAACCAATGGGAACCTGCGCACCAACAATACCATGTCCTCCATAAAAGTTCTTTTCTTTAGAGAACATATGCATCGAGCCACCTTTCCCTTTGGAAAAGCCACCTTGGCGCCCCGTTAATTCTGCCATGACACCACGCGGACTCATCCCAACCGCTAACATATGTCCATGATCACGGTAAGACGTAATAACCTGATCACCTTCTTTTGCCGCTTTCAATGTTCCTATAACAACGGCTTCCTGACCAATATAAAGGTGACAAAATCCCCCAATAAGCCCCATACCATAAAGTTGTCCTGCTTTTTCTTCAAAACGGCGAATTAAAAGCATTTCACGATAAGCATCAATTTCTTCTTCTTTTGTAAAATCTGCTATTGGTGCTTTCTTTGTGGTGCTTGATAATGCAGTGCGCGCCGCCGACGCAGAATTTTTTTTAAGTCGTTCTGCCATATTAAACTCCCTTTTATGATTATTTAGGAATAACCTTTACGAACAAAAGTTACAAGCCTTATCAATCGGCTTAAACAATATCATTGCTGATTGTTGTTTAAATTAAGCGATTTTTCATTTACCTTTGGTATCATTTCAAGGTATTAAGATTGTCAATTCATTTGGCTTAGAAAAGTTCAAATTCTTTCGGACATACTCATCCAACATATCTTTTTCTATATGCCCATTGCGTAAAAGAGAAATACGCTTTTCCATGAATATCCGCTCAGCTTCTATTTTATGAAGCTCCTTTTCTAATTCGCTAATATGCTGATTAACTTCACTGCGTGAATACAATCCATACTCACCATGATAAATGTGATAACTGAAATAGCTTAAGACTCCCACCGTCATAAGAGGTAGTACAAAGCGTACTTTGATTGATCGACGTTTCTGCTTTGTCCACATAAAATAGCACAGTCTTTACAGCACAAATTTCTTAATAATCAGCCCAACTATGCACGATTTTGATTAATACCTCATTACCAAATCTACACCAAAATAATTTGTTATTTCAATTTATCCCCCCCCTTAATACGATCAAAGTAAGCTGAATGCCCCACTTTTTATATTATAAATATTGGATATCCTCTAAGTTGTGATTTTACACCCATCTTTGTCCTTAAAACTTCCTGTTAAAATGACTATAAAATCAATCAATACCCAAGGTGTAATTATCAAAAAAATTCCTATAAGCCCTACCGGCATAAATATTACACTTATTATACTTATTACACTTATTATATTTATAAGAAGCATTGCAATGCCCGTTCCAACTTTACCAACCATAAAACGATGAAGTCCTAGTCCACCTAGAAAAAAACAAACGACCGCTAACGTCACTTTTGATTGCTGTGACTGACCTTCAGTTGAGATAGGGAAAATAGATTTAATGGTATCCCCTTCACACACAAAATCAACGACGTCACCAACTTTCGGCGGCGTTTTTCCTGACCAATCCCAATTCGCAAACTGATAGCGCTTACCATCAGCCCCTGAAATGAAATAATCTCCTTGATCATGACCAATAATCTTACCTTTCATCTTCACCACCTATAAAATTGTTATTCATAAAGAAGCTTTTCTTCTAATATGATAATATGTTGAATAAACCTCACAGCATGAATACAGTCTGTATTCACCGTGATATATGACAATTTAAAAAGCTAAAAATTCCCCAACAACTTAAAATTCCCGCAATTACAAGTGGTAATACAAAGCACGCTGTTCGATTTGCACCTTTGCTTTTTTTCATATGAAATAGTACAGTCTTTTTCAATAGTTTTATTTAAATATTCATAATTTTCTTTAATATTTCACATTTAAAGACATATATTAAAATAATTTACATTATTAAATTAATATATTGACAACATTAAAAGTAAAGAAAGTGCCTCACTCTTTACATTTTATATTATTCTAAAATTTCTACCAATTTATAATTTTATCCCCGTTTTCATCCCTAAAATATCCGGATAAAATAACTATAAAATCAATGAATGACCACGGTATAGTAACTAACAGCCCTATACCTGTTATCGTTATAAGAAGCATTACAATACCCGTTCCAACTTTACCTGCCATAAAGCGATGAATTCCCAACCATCCAAAAAACCAACAAACAAGTGCTATCGCCAATCTTGATTTTTCTGACTGAGTTTTACTCACGAGAGGGAGAACAGATTTAACAACATTATCTTCATATACAAAATCAACGGTATCACCCACTTTTGGTGTTTTTTTTCCTAACCAATCGAAACTTGAAAATTGATAACGCTTACCGTCAGCCCCTGAAACAAAATAATCTCCTTGATCCTGACCAATAATCTTACCTTTCATTCTTGCCCACCTATAAAGCTGCTCCTCATGTGTTATTCATAAAGAGATTATTTCTAATTCGATAATATGCGGATTAACCTCACGGTGTAAATACAATTCGTACTCACCATGATAAACATGAAGTTAAAATAGTTCGGAACTCCCCAATAATCTAATATTTCCCCCTGCTATAAGCAGTAACAAAAAACATGCTTTAGTTGATTTATATCTTTGATTTACCCACATAAAATAGCACAGTCTTTTTCAATACTTTTATTCAACTGTGCATATTTCTCTTAATATCTCACATTAAAGAAATAGAGTACAATAATCTTGCATTATTGCAACTTAATATATTGATCGAAATAAAAAGTAAACTTTATTATTTTCTTTTTATTGTAAATTTTTTACAAATCTGTAATCTGATTCCCATCTTTATCCGTAAATTTTCCAGCAATAATGAGTATAAAATCAACAATCGCCCAAATACCGGTAATCATCAATCCAAACAATGATAAAGATAAAACGAGCATTAAAGTACCCGTCCGAACTCTCCCAACCATAAAGCGATGAACACCAAAGATACCTGCAACCCAACAAAGAAGTGCAAACATTATCTTTGAGTTCTCTGTACCTGATCTCAACAATGGAAAAACAGAACTGACAACACCCCCTTCATAGACAAAATCAACAGTATCACCAATCCTTGGTGGTTTCTTTCCCAACCAATCCCAAGTCGCAAACTGATAACGCTTACCGTCATCACCCGAAACGAGATACATTCCTTGATCTTGAGTAATAATTATACCTCTCATCTTAATCCCTATAAACTTAAATACCTATAAAATTACTGAGTACATGTCTTTGATAAGAAATCTCAATTTCATAATCTAAATAATATCATACTCTCACACTTTGTGCTCACAACTATCAACGATATACATCACCAGCATAACGCGCTTGGGCTCCCAGTATTTCTTCAATACGAATAAGTTGATTGTATTTGGCTAATCTATCCGAACGTGCAAGAGAACCTGTTTTAATTTGTCCACAATTCGTTGCAACTGCAAGATCTGCAATGAAAGAATCCTCTGTTTCGCCTGAACGATGAGATATAATGGCACGATAACCTGCTTTATGTGCTACTTCTACAGCATCAAGTGTTTCACTCAATGTACCAATTTGATTAACTTTTATGAGAATAGAATTGCCTACCCCCATTTTGATACCATCACGCAAACGTGCTGAATTCGTTACAAACAAATCATCGCCAACAAGCTGACATTTTTCTCCAATTGTGTCAGTAAGTAGCTTCCAACCTTCCCAATCATCCTCTGCCATTCCATCTTCAATTGTAATAATAGGATAATTTTTCACAAGCTGCGCTAAATAATCTACCTGCTCTTGGGTGTCACGGCATTTCCCCTCACCTTTATAAAAATACGAACCATTTTTATAAAATTCTGTTGAAGCACAGTCTAAACCAATGGCAATTTGTTCACCTGGTTTATAGCCACATGCCATGATAGATTCCATAATAAAATCAATTGCTTGATCAGCACTTTTAAATTGAGGTGCAAAACCACCTTCATCACCAACATTGGTATTATAACCCGCATCTTTTAAAAGCTTTTTCAATGTATGGAAAACCTCAGCGCCATAACGGATAGCTTCTTTTACAGTAGGAGCTCCTATAGGAATAATCATAAACTCTTGAAAATCAATCAAGTTATCAGCATGAACGCCACCATTAATAACATTCATCATAGGTGTTGGAAGAATATGTGCTTGTGTACCACCAATATAACGATACAAAGGTAAATTTAATGAATCCGCCGCTGCTTTTGCAACCGCTAATGAAACACCAAGAAGTGCATTGGCACCAAGACGGGCTTTATTTGGCGTTCCATCCAAAGCAATCATTGCTTGATCAATAGCGATTTGATTTGTTGCATCTCGCCCACCAAGTTCTTCAAGAATTTCGCCATTGACTGCAGAAACCGCTTTTTCAACACCTTTCCCTTGATAACGCAAACCACCATCACGAAGCTCTATAGCCTCATGTGCTCCCGTTGAGGCTCCCGATGGAACCAGAGCACGACCAAAAGCCCCATTTTCCAAATGAACATCAACTTCTACCGTTGGATTACCACGGCTATCAAGAACTTCACGCCCAATGATATCGACAATTATAGTCATATATGTTTCCTTATCCAACAAAAGTCGCGATTCATTTATAATGCCCTATTAATGAAATATTTTTTCTCTTCTCAACTCAACTTTTTTGACAGATAATCAAATTCCATTAAAGTCTCAAGCAATCTTTGTAAATCATCAATTTTAATCATATTGGGTCCATCAGAAGGTGCATTATCTGGATCTTGATGTGTTTCTAAAAAAATACCTGCGACCCCAACAGAAACAGCCGCACGCGCTAAAATTTCAACAAATTGACGCTGTCCACCAGATGAAGCCCCCTGCCCCCCAGGTTCTTGAACAGAATGTGTTGCGTCAAAAATAACAGGAGCTCCAAATGAACGTAAAATAGGCAACGAACGCATATCAGAAACAAGCCGGTTATAACCAAATGACGTGCCTCGCTCACAAAGCATAACATTCGGATTACCACTGAAAACAACCTTTTTTAAAACATTCTCCATGTCCCACGGCGCTAAAAACTGACCTTTTTTAATGTTAATAACACACCCTGTTTTAGCAGCTGCTACCAAAAGATCTGTTTGACGACATAAAAAAGCCGGTATTTGTAAAATATCGACCGTAGAAGAAACAATTGCACATTGATCTTCTGTATGCACATCCGTTAATATGGGACAATTAAACTCTTTTTTTAAATCAGAAAAAATAGCCATTGCTTTTTCAAGACCAATACCACGTGCTGCACTCAAAGAGGTTCTGTTGGCTTTATCGTAACTTGATTTATAAACAAACCCCATACCAACCTGATCGGTAATGGTTTTAATACGACCAGCCATTTCAAAAGCATGATCACGACTTTCCATCTGACACGGCCCTGCAATTAATGAAAGAGGCATTTCATTTGAAAAAATCATATTTCCAACTTTCACACGGGCATTTGGTTTAGTCATTTTATCCCTCAAAAGCAAAGTAATCCAATTTATGCATTAAACCAATCGACTTTGTTCTACAGCGGCTTCAATAAAAGAAGAAAAAAGCGGATGTGGATCAAAAGGACGAGATTTTAATTCTGGATGATATTGAACACCAATAAACCATGGATGATCTACATATTCTATCGTTTCTGGTAAAATACCATCAGGAGACATCCCAGAAAAAATCAAACCACACTGTTCTAACTTATCCTTATAATCAATATTGACCTCATAACGATGACGATGTCGCTCGACAATCTTGGTCATCCCATAAATTTGAGCAATATGACTCTCTTCTTTTAATTCAGCAGCAAAAGCACCAAGGCGCATTGAACCGCCGAGATCACCATTTCTTGTACGTTTTTCAAGAACGTCCCCTTTAAGCCATTCTGTCATTAAACCTACAATTGGATTGTCTGTTTCGCAAAACTCGCTTGATGAAGCATTCTCAATCTGTGCAATATTGCGCGCAGCTTCTATACAAGCTAATTGCATCCCAAAACAAATCCCTAAAAATGGAACTTTACGCTCTCGCGCAAATTGAATTGCTCGAATCTTCCCTTCTGCCCCTCGTGCCCCAAAAGCACCTGGAACCAAAATTCCATGGGCTTTTTGTAAAGCTGAAACAGAATCTTCTTTTTCAAAAAGCTCCGAATCAATCCACTCAATATTAACCTTCACTCTATTCGCTAAACCACCATGCGCAATCGCTTCAATCAGAGATTTATAAGCATCCTTTAAGCCCGTATATTTTCCCACAACAGCAATCGTAACTTCTCCTTCAGGATGGTGAATACGATGCGTAATATCTTCCCAACGATCCATCTTGGGGGAAGGTGCCGAATCGATTCCAAAAGCGCAAAGAACTTCAGAGTCCAAACCTTCCTTATGGTATGCCATAGGAACATCATAAATTGTTGGCATATCTAATGCCTGAATGACTGCATTGGAGCGAACATTGCAAAAAAGTGATAATTTGCACCGTTCTGTTTCTGGAATAGATCGATCTGCACGTACAAGCAAAATATCAGGAGAAATACCAACTGCTTGCAATTCTTTGACAGAATGTTGTGTTGGTTTCGTTTTTAATTCACCTGCTGAAGGAATATAAGGCATTAATGTGAGATGGACATAAACGACATTTTGTCTCGGTAGCTCATTGCGAAGCTGACGAATCGCTTCTAGAAAAGGCATTGCTTCAATATCACCAACCGTTCCACCTATCTCACACAAAACAAAATCAAATTCTTCATTTCCCATCGTAATGAATCTCTTAATTTCATCTGTAACATGAGGGATAACTTGGACTGTTGCCCCCAAATAATCACCACGCCGCTCTCGTTCAATGATATTGCGATAAATACGCCCTGTTGTAATATTATCTTGGCTATTTGCAGAACGCCCAGTAAAACGCTCATAATGACCAAGATCAAGATCCGTTTCTGCACCATCATCGGTCACAAATACTTCACCATGTTGATAAGGTGACATCGTACCTGGATCAACATTTAAATAAGGATCAAGTTTGCGAAGACGTACGCGATAGCCACGAGCCTGTAATAACGCTGCTAACGCCGCCGCTGCGATGCCTTTTCCAAGGGAAGAAACCACACCACCAGTAATAAAAACATAACGTGCCATGGGCTTATGGTGATAAGCAATTTATAATGATTTTTCCAGCAAAAAATGCAAAAAGAAACAATTTTCCTTCTAAAATAAAAAAGGCGAAAAAAATCACCTTTTTTAAAAAGTCTATGTTTTCTTAAAAAACTATTTTGTACTGTTATCGGGAACTGTATTTTCAAGAACCTGAGGAACTGGACTTTCTACTTCAGGATTTGTGGACTGTTTCTGTTCCTGCGAAGAATTCGAAGTGCCTCCTAGCTGTTCAAGAATAGAAGGGGAAGACTCACCATCTGATGATGGGACTGATCCTGAGTCTTTATTGGTAGAATTCTGCTCTGAATTAACCGGTATACGCTTTAAAATATCAGAACTAGAATTTGATATATTACTCACCACGGTAAGTCCAATAGATACAACAAAAAAACAACAGGCTAAAATAGCAGTCAAACGTGTTAAAGGGTTTCGAGATCCACGAGTTTTCATCAACCCTGAGCTATTACTCACACCTAACCCACCACCTTCTGAAGGTTGAATTAATATAATACCAACCAAAGTAATCACAATCAAAAAATGAATAACTATAAGTACTGTTTGCATAAACCCTGCTCTTTAAATAACTCTTTAATAGCTATTTACACATAAATAACGCACAATCCAAGGGGAAACTCAAATTTCTCTGCTATAGTTTACGACAAACATCGCAAATAGTTAAAAAATCAATCGCTTTTAAGCTTGCTCCACCTATCAAAGCACCATTAACATGAGCAATGCTTAAAAGCTCAAATGCATTGGATGGTTTTACGGATCCACCATAAAGCAAACGTATCTTATTGCCTTCATCACCAAAACGAGAGCGCACCCTATCACGAATGAAATGATGTACTTTTGCAATATCTTCTGGAGTCGCTGTATTGCCGGTGCCTATCGCCCAAACTGGTTCATAAGCGATAATGGTATTCTCTGCTGTTGCATCATTTGGGAGAGATTCTTCAAGCTGCTGCGTGAGAATATCCAGTACTTTATTATTATTACGCTCCTCCAATGTTTCACCAATACATACAAGAGCCACAAGACCTGCTCGCCACGCAGCTTGCACTTTGGCACAGACAATCGCATCATTTTCCTGGTACACTGTACGACGTTCTGAATGCCCAATAATAACATGACTTGCTCCCGCTTCTTTAAGCATAAAAGCTGAAATATCTCCAGTATAAGGACCATGATCATCAAAGTGACAATTTTGTCCTCCCAAAAGGAGATTTTCACCATTCAGCGTATTAGAAGCACGCGATAAAAGCGTTGCTGGAACACAAATAAGCGCCTCAAAAAGATGACCTAGATCAGAGCTAACGCCTGTAGCAATAGCACGCAACTCTCCAAGCGATTCACTCGTTCCATTCATTTTCCAATTTCCAGCAAGAAAAGGCCGAATATTTGGAGACATATTTTCACCTCAAGAGCTTTTACAATATATTGTTTATCTGTAGTTACCAAATTATAAAATGAAAGCAAGTCTTTAAAGCTTGCATCTTTCATCTCTTTATTGCAAATTCCATTACAGCTTTGATAATAACTCACATTAAAAATGGACTTGAACAATGCTTGACATCATAAGAAATGCTACAAATTCTTGGATTTTTAGAATTTTCCTTGCTATTTTACTCTTATGCTTCATTCTTTTATGGGGGGTACCGCAGTTACACAAAAAAAGTGAAAGAGATCTTATTACTTCTGGAAAGTCCACAGTAACTGTCGATGATTATCGTCTTGCACTCGCCGATCAAAGCGCACGTTTAGCATATGCTGCTCATCTTGGACGAATGTTTACAACAAATGAAATGCAGCAATACCAAATTCCTGCTTTTGTATTTAATCAATTACAACAAAATGTACTGCTTGATGAACAAGCACGTAAAATGAAAATAAGTCTTTCAAAAGATACAATAGCTCATACGATTGGTTCTGATAAAATGTTCCAAGTAAATGGCACTTTTGATAAAAACTTGTTTTATAACTATCTTCAGCATTTACGTATTAGTGAAAGTGCTTTTCTTAATTATTACACCAAACAAGAAAAGCGTAATCAGCTTATTGCTGCTTTACTTTCTGATATGAAGGCACCAAATCTCTTTTATAAAGCACTTGCTCTTTATCAAGGAGAAATGCGTATTGCTGATTATCTCGTTATTGATCTAAAAGAAAAGAAAACAATTGCTGATCCTGATTACGAAACATTACAAAAATGGTTTGAAACACATCAAAGTCAATTTCGTGCTCCAGAATACCGTACTGTCTCTTTGCTATCTATGGAACTTAATGATTTTGTAAAACCTAAAGATATCTCAACAGATGAGGCAAAAGCCTATTATACACAAAATGCTTCACGTTTTGTAACGCCTGAAAAGCGTACATTCGAAGAACTGCGATTCCCCTCACGCGAAGAAGCCGATAATGCAGCAAAAAAAATAGCTGACGGATTGAGTTTTGATGAACTGGTAAAAGCTGAAAAAAAGACTCTTAATGACATAAAAAAAGGTCCTCTCGCAGAAAACGAACTTCCTAATCATCTGACATCTGAAATTTTTGAACTTCAACAAGGCCAAGTCAGTCCTGTGATAAATGACTTACAGGGACCTGTTCTCATTCGCGTTACGCATATTGAACCTTCAAGCTCTCTTCCTTTTGAAAGTGTAGAAGAAAATATTCGCCAAATACTTGCCAAAAATCGTGCTACTGATGATATCCGTAACAATTATGCTGCCATTGAAAATGCTCGTTTTGAGGGTGCTTCTCTCAAAGAGTTAGCTGACCAATACAAGTTATCTTTGCGCACAATTACTATTGATAAAACGGGAAAAACGCTTGAAGGTGCAATACTCACGGATTTACCTCAAAAAGATATTTTACTGAATGCCATCTATCAATCAAACGAAGGAGTCGATCTTGATCCTCTCTCTTTTCAAAATGGTGGATATCTCTGGTACAAGGTCGATAAAATTATTCCTTCCCGTGATAAGACACTTGAAGAGGCTAAGCTAGATGTTCTTTCTCAATGGAAAAATGAGGAAATCCAACGTCTTCTTGATGAAAAAGCCCAAAATGCTCTCAAACAGCTCACGGAAGGAAAAAGTCTTGTTGCTCTTGCTCATACCCTTGGTGTTACAAAACAAACAACACCCGCCCTCCGGCGTCAAGACTCATCTGAAATCCTTGGCGTTGAAGGGATTAAAGCATTATTTGCTGCTCCCAAAGGTCATTATGGCATCATAAAAGGTCCGGTTGCAACAAACCGTATCATTTATCAAATAAAGACTGTAACCATGCCTAAAGATATCACGTCTCATACTCTTTCAACTGAGGTCCGCGCCAATATAGATATGATGATAAGAGAAGATCTCAAGCTAGAAATGCTACAAGTTGCCAATAAAGAACATCCTTTGGAAATTAATAGCACAAATTATAATCAGATCTTTAACGCTCTCCAATAAAAAGATTGTGCATAATTTTAAGAACTTATTGATAAAGTTTTCATCAGCTCTTCGTCTATAGTTGAAGAGGTAAGACGGATTTCTTGTCTGCATATCTTAGGATCAGCGTTTGTATAATGATTCATTTTCTCGCAAAACAGTGCATGTATGGATTTGCGAGAAAATAGTCAATGGAATGTAGAATCGTTTTTGCAATGCATTAAAAAACATTATCCATCCAAAGGTCGTAAAGGTTGCCGCCCATTAAGCTATAAACATCATCCCTATCGTCATTCATTCATAGCTCATTATATTGCTACTCTTAATATTCATTCATAGGGAGCGTATTGCTTCTTCCTTAAATGATTTCATTTACACATCCAACTTATAATAGATAAAAAAACTATTTTTAAAATTCATTATAAAAATGGAGAAATCTTTTTCTATTCAAGACTCTCATTCAATATAAGAAAAAACGTATTATCATTATAAATCAATATATTCATCAATCATAACAGTCATCAATTATGATGTTATAATTTCTCAAAAATAAGAGTTTTTTATAGACTTATAGACTGCTAAGATAACTTCTCTCATAAAATAGAAATTTCATTTCATTTGCAAATGAGATACAATCAATACATTCAGAGTACTTAAAAGTTCTTCTTCAAACAAACCAATGTATTAAGATTTATCTCATGTTTTTCTTTCTCTGCATCTCACCCATCCAATACACTGAATAAAACATATTACTGATGAAGAAATACAGCGTATTTTCAAGATCATAAAATTTCTTATTCTTTTGCGTTCATAACAACCAAAACATCAACATTTTTTATAACAAAAAAATGGTTTGGAATCACAATAGCTCCTTTTATCTTCATATGAAAAAATCAGTCTACATGTTACGCATTCCAACGTAGTAATATTTTTTTTACAATATCTTTGGAAAATTGCCGCTTATTGCTGCCCTTGTTATCAACCAATAGCGATACATCAATGGCAAAGTTGCACTCTCTTGAAAAATTGCTGCCCCCAGCTGTATAGCTTTTTGAAGAGAAGCTGGTACAATGACCAATGGAAGAAAAGCTGGCTTAAGAACTCTAGGTAAAGTACAAGAATACTCGTAAAATTGGGTATAATGATCGCGCGATAATGCTACCATAGCTTCAACAATACAACCCTTTTGTTGATCGCTGAGACGATGAGATTCCAAATCTTTCCTATTCACTCCTACAGCCTTTAATATATCAGTGGGTAAATAATATTGATATCGTGATTGCATGAATGATAAAAGACGCAATACACCGCTTAATCCTTGAGAAATCCCTCCATGTTCATAGATATCTGTAAACTCTTGTGCAGTTTCAGGATCTAATATCTGACAAGAAAGCTGTAAAATTATGCCTGCTGTCTCACCACAATAATGCTCTAGATCATGAAGTGTTTCTATTGGATTGTGATAAAGATCTAAAATTTGCGCATCACAATAACGTAAAAAAGCTGTCTTAGGTAAATTAAAAAGAGTGATTGCTTTTAATAAATCATTCAAAATCGGATTGTTTCCACTCGTTTGCATTTCACCATGAGCAATAGCATCATACCACCAACGTAACCGTATTTCTCCTATGAGTGGGTCATGTACACTTTCGCGGATACGAGAAACTTCAGCATTAAATACATAAAGAGCAGCCAATGCTTGGCGCTTTTTTTTAGGTGCAAATAAAACCGATATATAGCGATCACGATCTATGGTACGTAAAATATCAAGACAATAAGGAAGAGAGCCTATCATTCTATGAACCTATTAACGTCCCTTTTCTAGCAATTAAATTAATACCCTCTTTTTATTCATATTAAAAAATGAAGGATAAGCAAATACAGTTCAGAAAATAAGATTTTTAAATGTGTCTCTTAACTGTATTATGAATTAAAATTTCTTTTCTAATCCCTTTTCGTTTTAGAAAGAAAAAAATTAAATAAATAATTTTTCTGATAAAACTTATCTTATCGGACTTCAAGTTTTCATTTGCAATAAAAAAGCTAAAAACCAATCGTAACATGCATAGTAAAACTTGAACAACAAACAACGCAAAACACTTTTTCAGTGGATAGATGACAATGTTATTTTATAAAAAATGCACTGATCACAAAAACTTCATCAATCATTGACCTCCTCCCCATCCTAAAAGACAAAGGTTCTTACCAACACCAATTTGTAAAAAATCCAATTGCTCTCGGTGCGTTTCTGTTACTATAAACGCATTGATTTATAATCATAATTTTGTGTTTTGTATATTAAATTAGAATCCCAAATATCGTAGATATACTTTCATTTCAAACCAATTCCATGTTACATTAATAAAAACTATTCCCTTGCACGTCATAAGCGGAACTGGCTTGTAGGTAAAAACTGTATAAGAAAGAATTAAAATGCCTCTTATGAACTGTCTTAAGTCCCAAGAGCTGATCACTCATGTGATTCATTAGGAACTATGAGCAAACTTTGTCCTGAATACTTGCTGCTGTATTTAAAAAACACTTAATGTGTTAAGTTATGTATATTCTATACCCTTATATCACCGCCTTAAACGACAGTATTTTACAGCGCAGAAAATAATCACACAAGTCTTTCATGCTAGACTAGAGCCTTTGTTTTATTAAACAATACTCTATTCTACCGCAAATAATAACGCCGCAACAGCGCGATCTTCAGCCAATAAAACATTAAATGTACGCACCGCCGCTCCCGTACTCATTGTATCTGATGAAATACGTTTTTCCCATAAAAGCACCCGTAACTCTTCAGGTAATCGTAATAATTCAATTCCAGTACCTATTAATAAAACTTCGATTTCAGAAGCTTCTTCTAAAATACGAGATATATCCCTTTGAGTGGGAACAGGCCCTGCCATCTCAATGCCATAAATACCTGATGGTACACAAATAATAGAACCTCTATGAGACATATCAGCAAAACGAAACCCACCATTTCCATAAGCATCAATAGGTGCGCGACTTGGAAAATGTGCTTCACGAATTTGAATTGCATCGAACATGAATATGCACCTTTTATTTTTGAATAATCCAATTGTCTTTGCTTCTTCTCATCATAAAAATTAAAGTAAGGCTAATATAAACATTGATATGTTAAACATAGCCTAGTATTGAAGTGAAAATTTTTATATAATGCCCTAATCTTCTCATACAAGAAATATATGAAAATTTGGGAATAAACTGCCGTAAAATGCTATACCTGCTTAAATAAATCTATCTTTTAAAAAGTTTCCTCAGCTTATTTACTCACAAATTGCTTTTTATAAAAACAATGATCTTGTTTAAAAAACAGAAAAAAATTGCGTAACATTCTATAAATAAAACAACTATTTTAATAATCTAAAGAAAACAAAAACTCCATTTTCTGTAGCCACTATAAAAGCCTCTTTTTCAATGAAATTGTCTTGGTCTTGCCAAGCTTTTTATAAAAATGCTTAAAAAATGTAATAAACTGCCATTACACCTTAAGATGCATTTTCCTTTGATACAGCTTTTTTCTCTTCAGAGATACTCATATCTTCTTTCGTTGTCTTTTTAGATTTAGACTTTTGTGGTGTTTTTGCTTTAGCATTAAGTTTTGACTTTTTTTCTGCAACCGGCTCACCTTTAACGCGCACATCAGCTAATGTTGAGCGAATAACACGAATATTCATACTCTCACCAATTTCAACCTCTAATTCACCACTCTCGTCGTGAACCTTCGTAACCTTGCCGATAATACCACCACCCGTTATAACTGTATCACCACGACGTACTGCATTAAGCATTTCTTGGCGTTTTTTCATTTGGGCACGCTGTGGACGAATGATAAAAAAATACATAATTGCAAAAATTAAAATGAATGGGACAGCGCTAGCAAATGAAATTCCACCGGAAACATCGCCTGCAACTTGAGCATAAGCGTTCGTAATAAACATTTTTATCTCCTATAGTTAAACCTCAGGTATTTCCCACTCTATTAAAATGAAATTCCGATACAGAAAAAATTCCTAAAGAATTTATCATAAAAAGCAATAACGACATAATCTAATCACAGCTTTACAAAAATACAATAAATCCTTAAGAGGCAGAATACCAAAATACAATGAGAAAAATCTTAAAAAATAGATTCACTTTCCCCTATTGTATATCCTACAATACAAATCTTTTCACTAACTCAATAAATTATACAAGATAATTTTTCTAATGAACAAACTTAATTTATATAGATAATTTATCGTTTTTGATATCAAATGACAGATCTAAATACAATAAAACGCTCTCATTTCAAACCTTCTGAATTAATCAAAACGATTTTCTTGCACGTCACACATATTAAATGAGCCTGTAGATAAAAACTTTTTAAGAAAGGCGTGAAAATATCTTTTTCATGCTTCTCTCAAATGCAAGAGCAATTGAAACACTCAAAGCTGACAAATAGTATGATACTATTGTCTTACACTTTCATAAATACAAAAATGGTAATATTTACCGACCCCAACGAACTACTTTCCTAAAACCAATGATTTTTTGCTGCAATGTCATTGATTTAAGAAAATCAATTATTTTTCATGAATTTTCTATAAACTGTAAGACTATTCAAATGTAAACGTCATCAATAAATTAGTTTTCTAAATATTTAAGGGGATCAACAGGTAATGAATTCTTACGCATCTCAAAATAGACACGTGGCGTTTTAACATTTCCTGAAACACCAGATTTAGCAATCTCATCACCGCGCCTTATCCTTTGTCCTTTGTTAACAACAAGCTTACTATTACATCCATAAATAGTGATAATATCATTTTCATGTCGAATCATCACAACATTACCAAGCTCTTTTAGTCCATCTCCCGCGTAAATAACCACACCATTTTCTGCCGCCTTTACCGAAGACCCTTCAGGCACTGCAATATCTATTCCTCGATTCATTACTGTTCCCTTTTTTTGACCGAACTGGCTTAATAAACGCCCTCGTACTGGCCAACGCATCTTAGAAATTCCTGTGGCTTGCGGAGTCGTCATATTATCTGTATTCGTAACAGTACTTGACAAACCAGTCTCATGTTTCAATTGCGTCATCTGTTTAGAAAAATTTTTCTCAGAACTTGATTTGTTCATCTTTGCAGAGGGTGGCGTTGTTACAGGAGCTTTATATATAGGAGAGGACTTCTTGTTTTTTATAGAGGACATCACTTGAGATTGGGATGTAGATTCTGTAGTTGACACTGCCCAATCGTTATTATTGTGTGCATTTGAAGCTGCTAATGTACGCCTGCTTGGAACAACCAGTACCTGACCGATATAAATGGAATTGCTGTTTATACCGTTTGCTAATTTTAATGCCTCAACACTAACCCCTACTTGTCGTGCAATACTGAGCAGTGTATCTCCACTCTGGACAATATAAGAATTCCGCCGAAAAATAGGAGATTTATCCATTTGTGAACGAGAAAGTGTTCCAAGATTACGTGGAGGGGAGCCCATAACGCGACCATCAGAAGAAGTTATCCTATCTTGATGTGGAAAATTATAGGGGGAATTATCATCTCCCCACGAATCATCACTTGATTCCACAGGTGGCAATTCAGTGCTTTGTATCATACCACTACCGTATGATAGCATGCGCGGGTCTGTATACATAGTGCTTGATATATTTGATTGAGATGATACCGTACGATGAGAGAACGTATTGGAAAAACGCTGTGTACCAGAACTACAACCAGCAACAATAGTTACCACCGCTAACAAAGTTATTCTCTGAAAATTATGCTGGAAAATATTATCCAAAGCTTTTAGACACATCGTTTTGCTCACTCATCAATAATCAACTCACTCCATTAAAGCTTTTTTAAATTACCGAAGAGTTAAAATGAGATGTTTTATTCATAAATATCTTTATATAAGATCAAAATGAATTTAACGTAGACAATTTGAAGAAACTTCTTAGCTTTTAAAAATTAAAGTATCTCCGCAATGCCTTTAATAAAAGGTTGGTAACGCACTTGGAACAGTTCTAAACACTCAAATCGACTACCAATTTTTGTATAGCGCGTCACCGTTTGTACCCCTTCGTCAGGTCCTATCGCCTGAATGAGAATTCCATTTTCAGCTAAAAGTTCTAAAAATTCCTTTGGTTCATCAAAACGTGATGGCCAAATAAGAATGCGATCAAATGATCCTAAGCCTGTCACGCTATGACTTCCATCAATCTGCCGTATAACAATATTTTCAATTCCTAAAGTTTGAAATTTTTGGCGTGCTAAATCAACAAGCGTTTTATAACGATCAATCGTTGTCACACGGTCACTCAGACATGCCATAAGAGCAGTACAAAAACCAGATCCTGTACCAATTTCTAAGACACGATGCCTTTTTTTCAACGATAATGCCGAAAGAATTAAGAGTTGTTCTTCCAAACGTTCCATATATTCACCACACTCAAGGGGAATAACTTTATTATCATAAGCACTATTGAACCAAGGAGCAGCAACAAACTGTTGACGCGGAATTTTCTCTAATGCCGAAAAAAATCGCACGTCATCAATGCCTTTGCTACGCATTTTCAGTACAAGAGCGGCTAACTCCTCACGAAATTGTAAAATACCCTTTTGCCCCATAGTATCATTCAATCTCCAATGGAGGTGCACTTTTATCATACTGACAAACTGCTTCTTTTAAAATGGCAAAAACTTGCGTCTGTGTATCATCACCTCTTGGCAATAAACGCATATTGTCTCTCCTTTCGTAAAATTAAGCAGTAATACAGCGCATGCCTCCCATATAAGGTTGTAAAACATCTGGAATAATAATTGATCCATCAGCCTGTTGATAATTTTCAAGTACGGCAATAAGACAACGTCCAACAGCCGTACCAGAACCATTAAGGCTATGAACAAAATGCAATTTTTTATCGCCTTCTTTACGATAGCGCGCATTCATACGGCGACCTTGAAAATCTCCACAAACTGAACAGCTAGAAATTTCACGATAACATTCTTGACCAGGAAGCCAAACCTCGATGTCATAGGTTTTACGCGCTGCAAACCCCATATCACCCGTAGAAAGAACCACTGTGCGAAAAGGCAAACCAAGCCGCTTTAATATATCTTCTGCACATTCCGTCATACGTTCCAATTCAATTAAAGACTGCTCTTCACTGGTAATCGAGACCATTTCAACTTTCCAAAATTGATGCTGACGCAACATACCGCGCGTATCACGACCGGCTGCTCCCGCCTCTGAACGAAAACAGGGAGATAAAGAAGAAAATCGCAGTGGTAAATCTGATATTTCAAGAATTTCATCGTTGACCAAATTGGTTAATGGCACTTCTGCTGTGGAAATAAGCCATCGACCATCTGTTGTACGAAAAAGGTCTTCAGCAAATTTCGGTAATTGTGCTGCTCCGTAAACAATCTCATCACGAACAAGAAGAGGTATTGAGACTTCTGTGTAACCATTCTCATTGACATGCACATCAAGCATAAACTGGCCTAATGCTCGTTCTAGCCGTGCTAACGCCCCTGAAAGTACTGTAAAACGTGTTCCAGACAAACGACTAGCTCGTTCAAAATTCATCTGTTTGAGATCTTGACCAAGATCAAAATGTTCCTTTGGTGTAAAATTAAATGTTGGAGGTGTACCAAAATGTCGAATGACGACATTATCACTTTCATCTTTACCTTCTGGAACATCATCTAATGGAATATTGGGAAGTGCTGAAAGAATTTTCTCAAGACTCTCCGTCAGCTGTTTTTCTTCCACTGTTGCAGAGGAAAGAAAAGCTTTAATCTCTTCAACTTCAGCTTTAAGACGTTCAGCCATTTGCTGATCCGATACCGCTAAAGCCTGTCCTATTTCCTTTGAAACAGCATTGCGACGTTCCTGCGCCAATTGCACCTTAGCAATATGCGACCGACGTGCAAGATCAAGTTGTATTAACCTTTCAGCTTGTGGCTCAAGACCTCTACTTACGAGTGCTTTATCTAATT
Source organism: Bartonella sp. AA78NXGY (assembly GCF_042197005.1). Lineage (NCBI taxonomy): Bacteria > Pseudomonadati > Pseudomonadota > Alphaproteobacteria > Hyphomicrobiales > Bartonellaceae > Bartonella > Bartonella sp. AA78NXGY. The sequence goes on along the minus strand of NZ_JBHIRI010000002.1, from coordinate 230,582 downwards.
TCTCAGGATTGTCACGAATCCACTTAATATCAAGCATAAAAATTCCTCATTTATATTGTTTTTATTCATTCCTTATCGCATAAGATTATACACTTTTCTTAAGCGGATTTTCTTCTCTTTTCTATACTGTAAGCAATTAAAATTGAAATCTCGTAAAGTGCTATTGTTGGTAAAGCCACTGCAAACATCGTAAAAAAATCCGACGGCGTTATGATTGCCGCAATGATAAAAGAGAGCAAAATAGCCCATTTTCGTTTAGACACCAAATCATGAGACGTTAAAAATCCAATTTTTGTTAAAAGACTGATGACAAGAGGTAATTGAAAAATCAAACCAAAAATTAGGATAAATGATGTCATAAAGCCCAAATAATCAGAAATACGCACTATAAACTCTATTTTTAAATGAACATCTGGAAGAAATTGTTGAGAAAGGCTAAACCATAGTATTATTGGCGCTAATAGACCATAAACAAACGCTCCCCCAATACAAAATAAAATAGGCCCCCCAATGAGAAATGGTAAAAAAGCCATCCGCTCATTTTTATAAAGCCCTGGTGCAATAAAACTATAAAACTGAAAAGCCGTATAGGGAAAAGATAAAATAATTCCCCCAAAAGCAGAAAGCTTCATCTTCGTTAAAAAAGTTTCCCATACTTGCGTTGATTGCAAACGAATACCCTCAGGGTTACCCCCTGCTATTTTCATTGCCCACTGATATGGCCATAGTAAAAAATTTAAGATATAATCTTTAACAAGAAAACACATCATAAAAGCGATCATAAATGCAACCAAGGCAGAAATAATTCGCTGACGAAGTTCAATTAAATGTTCTAAAAGTGGAGCCATATTAGCATCAACTTCATTTTTTTTTACATTCATGACATATCTTCTTTTTCTTTATCTTTAGGAGAAACAAAAATGTTTTCAGAATGATGAGAAGCTATAGAAACTGTCATATCTTTCTTGATTACCTTTTGATCACATTCCAAAATTTCTTTATCTTTTTTTGATTTATGATGTGTTTCCTTAACATCCCAATTATCGTGGATATCCTCTAATATATTTTGAGTGGGATCAAAAGTTTCTGCCAACTTCTTGCTTGAATCGCTAATATCCGAACATACTTTTTGCAAATCATCGCGCTCGATTTGTTTTATTACATCATCAAACTGATGACGAAGTTCATTTGCTGTTGAATACACATACGCTCTTATCTTTGCTACTGTCTTTAATATTTTAGGTAAATCTTTTGGTCCAACGACAATGATGAGAACAAGTAAGATTACGATAAACTCTGGTCCGTCAATCCCAAACATCTCTTAATTCGACTTTCTCATCAAAAAATATTGCACAATGATGATTGCGTTTTTGTTACTGTTTTTTAGCAACAGATGTTTTGCTTTTTTTAGAAACAGAAGAAACCTTTCTGCGTGCTGTTGCATGTTTTACCGATAACGGCTGAGATTGTTGAGATTCTACATCAATCATTTGGGAAGTAGGAGCCATTTCAACTTTATCCTCAATGCCGTCATCTTCTTCTTTCATATTTTTTTTGAAGGCTTTAATTCCTTTAGCAACATCGCCCATTAATTCAGAAATTTTACCGCGACCGAAAAGCACAAAGATAATCAATAAAATTATAATTAAATGCGTTGGTGAAAAAATATTACCCATTATTCTCTCTAACTTTATGCTTTTAAATTTGATTTCATTTATCCATGCTTCCCCTGAAGAATGTATCAAATATAATATCTTACTTATATATTTTCTTCTTAACTTAAAAGCAATTACACGCTTTTATTGCAAAAAGAACTTTTTATCCTCTCATCCTTTTTTAGCGTATTATAACACAAACCATTCAAAAATGATAAACCACTTCATACAAAGTTCAAAACACTTAAAAACTTTTCTAAAATAACTTCATCTGATCTCTTAGGTTACTCATCTTCCTGTAAATACTATAGCCAATGTCTTTCCTTTTAAACAATGTTGTACGTATCATTACAAACATTTCCGCCAAATTATCCTTTACTGATAAAAATCATAACATGCTGTAAAACATTTTACGTATTCAATTAAAAAAATCAGAAAGAAAAATCTCTAAAAAACTTTCTTAACACATCATCAGTCTCTTCAAAAACGATCATCTTACGCACAACATTTACTCTTTGCGTTGGGGTGGAAATTTTATCATCCATTATTCCATATACAATACGAAATATGAGCCATCATCGTATTCAATTAAATATCTGGCGTGTAAATAAAAACTATTAGCGGAAAGAGTAAAAATGCACTTTATGAACCAACTCAAGTGCCAAGAGGTATGGCAATACTGCTAAAAAATAAAAAAGGTACCAGCTTGTGCCTTTATTCAGTAAAATACCTCCATATAACCAGCTCTCTAAGCCACTGTATGCTCTAACTATTACAAGTCTCCGGATTCTGGGCATGCGTTCTCATAATATCATGTGTTTAACCTATCTCAGTATTGAAAACAGAATGGGCATGAATAGAAAATTACATTCAATCAAAAGCATGGTATCGAAGCATAATCCATATAAAAAGAATTTCTTATCCTAGCCTTTTTTATAAGATTACCTCATAAAGCCGCTCGATAATACAGTGTTAGAGATAGATAAACCTATTTACTTTAGTTTAAAATTCCTCATTTTGATTGAGATAGCTTGCAGAGCACATATCAATTTTCAAAAGTTTTATTTTAGCATCATACACAATAACCTAGCTATTTAGCGTGTATAATGTAAAGCTTTGGCTCCGCTTAAAGCAATGAAATTCATTCACACTTTTACAAAAATCTATCACTATAACACCAGCACTTTATTGCTCTATCCATAATTTTACGCTTGCTAAAAAACTTATAAATGTAACAATGTTTTTATCAAGCATTTGAAATTCTTTAATCTTTAAACAAGCAAATTGATGAATGAATTTGAAAGATACCCTTCAATTTTCAACAAACTTCACTAATATTCTCGTTAATTGAGTGTTTTTTATAGTCTTCCTAGAAGAGTCCGCGATCATAAAAAATTTCTCTTACAACATAAATATCTCTATTGAAATGTTTGATCTCTTCTTGTCTATCTTTCATATAAAAAATTTAAAATTTTAACGATTAATCTCATAATATAAAAATAGCCTTGTGAATAAATGCTCCAATGACATTAATATTTTTTCTGTAGTGTATAATTTGGGAGTGAGGGTATTGTTTGATTTCTACAAGAGTATTTTTATGGATATCAATTCTATTATTCTATGCTAATAATCCGGTACAGTTATACATATGATAGAGTTTACTCCATGAATTATCGGCATATTTATCATGCTGGCAATTTTGCTGATGTTTTTAAACACATTATTGTCACTCGCATTGTAGAATATCTCAAACGCAAAGAAAAAGCTTTTCGCGTTATAGATACGCATGCTGGAATCGGTATTTATGACCTTTCTTCTTTAGAAGCACATAAAACAGGAGAGTGTCGCGAAGGTGTCCAACGACTTTTTTCAACTCCTATCCCAGAAGATTTAAGAACACTCCTTTGTCCATGGTGTGATATCATTGATGCCCTCAATAAAGGGGAAAAAGAAATTGTATTTTATCCTGGATCTCCTGTTCTTATTCGTCAATTATTACGGAAACAAGATCGCCTCACCGCAATAGAATTGCACAATGAAGATTATCATATTTTAGCAAAAAACTTTGCAGGAGATTATCAAACAAAAGTTCTGCATTTAGATGGTTGGCTTTCCTTAAATGCTCATGTACCACCAAAAGAAAAACGTGGGTTTATCCTTGTTGACCCTCCCTTTGAAAAAACTGGAGAGTTTTCCCGCCTTATTGATGGATTAACGAAAGCCTATCGTCGCTTTTCTGGAGGAATCTACGCTTTATGGTATCCTGTTAAATATGACAAAGAAATTGAAAGTTTTCTTCACGCGCTTTATCAAACCGGAATTCCTAAGATTCTACAGCTTGAAATGCGTATCCGAAAAAGTTCAAGTCCACCGACAATGAATGGAAGTGGTATGATTATTATTAACCCTCCCTACCTTTTGGAAGAAGAAATGAAAAAACTCAGCCCCTTTCTTATCAACCGTCTGGGACAAGATGAAAATGCCCAAATAACGCATAAGTGGCTTCAAAAAGAACATCTGTTATGTTAGATCTTTCTCTGATATTTTTTCTAAATCAAATATCATGTTGTAAAATACAAAGGCATTAAATGATAAAGTTCTTTGATTCTTTGGATAATACCAACATATTATAATGGTAAGCTAATAACGATCAGCGTGAATTAATTTTTTTCCTTTTAGAAAGTCTATCCTCTTAATCATCATGGATTTCTTATTTCAATCATTTTAATGGATAAATTGGGCAAATTCATAAAGCTGTCTTAGAATAACAACTCTCATATTTTTTATGAAAGATCGGCTCTCTAAAATCATACTCTTATGTTATAAGATATTATTTATAGAAAAAAATTATAAAGACATAAATAATCATTATTTAATAAAAAAGAATATTTCATATATTAAACAAACAACATATTCGTAACAAACGGAATGGTCCTGAAAAATAATACAAATTGTCCGCAAAATGAACGGGAAAAACTTTCTTTTCTCTCTAATGTTACATGGCATAATGCCAATCAAAGCAATGAGAAAAATCAGTTCCAAGGTATCAAATTCATACAAGAGTTTGTTAGACACCTTCCGCATAAGCCAGGGGTTTACCGGATGATTGGTGAAAATGGTGATATTCTTTATGTTGGCAAAGCCCGTAATCTCAAAAAACGTGTTTCAAACTATACACGTGAACAAGGACACAATAATCGTATTACCCGCATGATTCGTGCAACATATCATATGGAATTTATCGTCACCCATACAGAAACAGAAGCACTCCTTTTAGAAGCCAATCTCATCAAAAGATTGCATCCACATTTTAATGTACTCCTGCGTGATGATAAAAGTTTCCCTTATATTATGATTACAGATGATCATCGAGTGCCTGCACTTTACAAACATCGTGGTGCTCGAACACGAAAAGCTCACTATTTTGGTCCTTTTGCTTCTGCTGGTGCAGTGACACAAACAGTTCATGTTTTACAACGCGCCTTTTTATTACGAACCTGTACTGATTCAGTTTTTGAAAACCGTACACGCCCCTGTTTGCTTTATCAAATTAAGCGATGTTCTGCACCTTGTACTCATGAAATTAGTGACAGTGATTATAAAGAACTGGTGAAAGGAGCAAAAGCGTTCCTTTCGGGAAAAGATCAATCTATTAAAAGCGATATGGTTCAAGCTATGCATAAAGCCGCAGAAAATCTTGATTTTGAACAAGCAGCTTCCTATCGTGACCGCTTATCAGCCCTTTCTCACATACAAAGCCATCAAGGTATTAATCCTCAAACGATAAAAGAAGCGGATGTATTTGCAATTGCGCAAAAAGAAGGAATGACCTGTATTCAAGTGTTCTTTTTTCGCATGGGGCAAAATTGGGGAAACCGTGCCTATTTTCCTAAAGCAGATCCCTCTTTTTCCCGCACTGAAATTTTAGCGAGTTTTCTTGCCCAATTTTACGATGATAAACCACTTCCCAAAAGCATCCTTTTATCTGAAGAAATTGAAGAAAAGGCACTTCTTACAGAAGCATTTAGTCTCAAAGCAAACCACAAAGTATCCCTCTCTTTACCTAAACAAGGTGAACGGAAAACTCTTGTTAATCGTGCCTATCTCAATGCTCATGAAGCACTTGAACATAAGCTTTCTGAAACAGCCACCCATACAAAATTGCTTCAAGGTCTTGCTAAAACATTCCAACTACCTTTTCCTCCACACCGGATAGAAGTCTATGACAATTCTCATATCATGGGAACAAATGCTGTAGGGGCTATGATTGTTGCTGGTCAAATGGGATTTATTAAAAATCAATATCGAAAATTCAACATTCGCTCAACAGATATCACGCCTGGCGATGATTTTGGCATGATGAAAGAAGTGATTAAACGAAGATTTTCACGCCTTATCAAAGAGCATGATCTGCCAAATAGAAGTCATAACATAAAAGATGATGATCTTTTTCCCATTTGGCCTGACCTTATCTTAATCGATGGTGGTGAAGGACAAATCAACAGCGTACATGCAATACTTGCTGAATTACAATTAAATGATCTCTTCACAGTTGTTGGAATCGCCAAAGGTGTTGACCGTCATGCGGGACGTGAACGATTTTTTATAAAAGGTATTCCCCCCTTTACACTTCCTCCACGTGATCCTATCCTCTATTTTTTGCAACGTCTGCGTGATGAAGCACACCGTTTTGCGATTGGAACTCATAGGATAAAACGAAAAAAAGCAACATTCAAAAACCCACTTGATGAAATCGAAAATATCGGTCCGACAAGAAAGCGTGCATTGCTTCATCATTTTGGAAGTGCCAAAGCTGTTGCTAGTGCCTCATTTGAAGATTTAAAAAAAGTTACGGGAATCTCTATGACAATTGCACAAAAAATTTATAACCATTTTCATGAAAAATAGGCTTGTTTCATAACCTTCGCCTTGTTACGTTTAGGAAATATATTCTCTTTCACAAGAATTAAAAATGGCTCCATGAAAAATCATACTTTTTCTTTTCCAAATATTTTAACTTATGCACGAATTGTTGCAGTCCCAATGGTTGTTGCATGCTTTTTTTTAGAAGGGCGACTACAATCAAGTGATATCACTCGCTGGATTGCTGTTTCTATTTTTATCGTTGCATCCATTACTGACTTTCTTGACGGTTACCTTGCTCGTATTTGGGAACAAACATCCAATATTGGTCGCATGTTAGATCCAATCGCCGATAAACTTCTCGTCTCTGCTTGTTTGCTCTTGCTTGCCGCAGACAGTACCATCGCTGGGTGGACTCTATGGGCAGCTATTATCATTCTTTGCAGAGAAATTCTTGTATCAGGATTACGTGAATATTTGGCGGAGTTAAAAGTTAGTGTTCCTGTCTCTCGTCTTGCAAAATGGAAAACTTTTGTACAGATGATCGCTATTGTATTTCTTTTAGCTGGACCAGCCGGTAATAAAATTTTCCCTTACACAGTAGAGTTTGGCATTACTATGCTGTGGATTTCTGCCCTCCTTACATTGTGGACAGGGTGGGATTATTTTCGTGCAGGTTTAAAACACGTTATCCTATGAATAGTATGGAATTTTATAATGATGATTTATCTTTTTGTACTTAAATAAGAGATGAGAATAGCATAAGATTGATTTATTTTTATTAATGATAGATCAATAAAATGCTTTTTTGCACATTACAAATAAGGGAGACGTGTAGATAAAAGCTATTCAAAAAAGAGTAAATAGCCTTTATATTTTCGTAAAAGCAGCTGCAATATTAAAAGCTAAAAAAACGATTAATGCTCCATATGCTTTCAAAAAAATCTATAATCTCATAAGCAAAAAACCGAAATATAGTGTTTCGGATTTTTGCTTCTTATATACGCTTTATTATTATAAACGCTTTATTAACCAACAATTTCTACCTCAGGAAACCAAAAGGCGATTTCTGTTTTTGCCGTTTCAGCACTATCGGATCCATGGACAGAATTTTCGCCAATCGATAAAGCATGAACCTTACGAATTGTCCCTTCTTCTGCATCACTAGGATTCGTAGCCCCCATTACTTCACGGTTTTTAGCTATTGCATTTTCACCTTCCAAAACTTGTACAACGGTTGGACCAGAAGACATGAATTCAACCAATTCACTAAAAAAAGGACGTTCTTTATGAACAGCATAAAATTTTTCAGCCTCACGTTTGCTCATCCAGACACGTTTAGACGCAATAACACGTAGCTCCGCATCCTCAAGCATTTTAGTAATTGCGCCAGTCAAATTACGACGGGTTGCGTCTGGTTTAATCATCGAAAAAGTACGCTCTAAAGCCATTTAACCACCTTTATTTCATTTATAATATTCTCTAGCCATTTCTATAGCGAGCAAGGAGCCCTTTGCCAAGTGACTCTGCAAAAATCTATACAAATTCTCAAAAATATAGAATGAATTATAAAGAAGACTTTAATAAAAACACCTGCAATTGCTCATCCCATCATAAAGATGCGCTACCGCTCCTTAGCAAATGTTGAACTTCTTTTATATTCCTCAACGCTTTCCATCAAAATTATCATTGAGATCAATTAAAAAATAACCATATCGTTAGAAACGATAGCGTACACCTAAAATACCCTGAAAGGACTGTTTTGTTTTACGCCCTTTAATATAATGGGCCTCACCATATAACTTTAACTTCTCACTCACTAAACTGCTTAAACCTAATCCTAACTTACCTGCATTGCCCGATAAGTCCGTGGTAAATAGATGACGTTGATTAATTAACGTTTGATTGTCATCTTTATTCTCACGCAACCATGCTGCTGTAATATACGCAAGCGATGAGGAATCCATGTGAAAACCAAATTCATATCCTAAAGATAAGCCAACCTCACTGCGTAATGAAGTAAATGGACGCATGTCACCTGTCATGCCATTCGATAATTTGATTTCTTTACCCTCAATACGCAACCATGTAAATTGTCCATAAGGCTGCAACCAACTGTTCTTTGACGTCTTAAGTCGATAACCAGCTTCAAAGGAAGTTCCCAATGCCCTTTGAGTATATGTTCCTTCAATCTCTAAACCATTCGTTGATACGGCTTTTAGAGTATTTTGATAATGATTGTATTTTAAAATACCATCGAGATACCATCCACTATGATCAAAATAAGTGACATAAGCACCAATACCATAAGTATTGATTCCACTGTTACCCCCCCGTGCATGCGCAACACGGGCACGATCATAACTGCTAAAACCACCTATATAAAACTCTCCATTTTCCCACTCGCTTAAACCATTGATCCCCAAAACGATACCGGTCTGATCCAGTTTAAAATCTATATGCTCTGTCGCAATGCTCTCTTTAGATTTAATCGCATAGGTCCATAAAGCTGCATTCTTTTTACTTTTATCTAGAATTCCTCTTCCCGCACGTACGGTTTGCATTTCATTGTGAAAAATCATCGCTGGAGCCACAGACATAGACAATACCGCATCTGTAGAGGGAGTGGTCAAAAAGTGAGAAACTGAAAGTTTCTCACTCAATTGTGGAAAAGGGTGTTCTTTATGAACTGGACGCAAAGTCATTTGATCGGCTAAAGATTGAGAAGAGGTTGAAACAGCAGTTTGTTGTTTTTCATCAGAAAAAGGATGAAGACCTGATAGAGGAAACGCTACAAGAGTCTGATTTTCTTGAGAGGGAGATACAGAAACACTAGAGACATTCTGTGCCCCTCTTAAATGACGTGGAGGACGTTGCTTGGGCATCTCTTTTTTAGTAGGTGAACGAAGACTGGTGTTTTTCTCTCCAGAAGAGGCGGCTTGATCAGACTGTGTACCACTCCTTGCAGATAATGGAAGAGGAGTCTTCGCTTTCTTATTCACACACTGTACCTCAGTATCCGAACGTCCCATATCTTCAGAAGCTCTAGATAAATACCAAATTGTAGAATGACCACTAGAATCAGCACATCTTTCTCTCTTCAGCAAGCGATACTGATAGGTTCCACCATCAACAGCTGTAATGTCCGTCCCCGAAAGGTCTGCCAGAGTAAAATTAGCACCTCCCTCTTGGCTTTTATCGGTAATTAAATTGACTCCGCTAACTAAACCATTCCTTTGTAGGAGAGAATCTGTAATTTCCCGACCAGAATCTGTAACACTTACTTTGTGGTTACCGGCACCATTATCGATCAACAAATAATCGCTATTATAATCTCCCATAGCATTTATATTAAAACGAAAATGTAAATCCCCTGAAAGTTTCTCAACATGAAGCGAAATATGTCGTGGATCATACGGAATAGAAGTAAAAGTAACAGTCCCTCCATTACCACCTAAATCTTTAATTTTAATCTGAGGTTTATGCTGGGTATCCCGTTCACCAATCTCAAATATTATTTCATCAGGTTTTATTATTTCATCAGTTTTTCTTTCTATAGGAATGCTTTTCTTGGTGATATGGTTTGTTGAATCACCTGCAAACAAATAAAGTTCTCCATGATGATTAACCCTTACTTCCCCAACGACTTCTTTTACACCAACATGTAGCCACGATTTGGCAAAATCCGTAATTGTTAAAGTATCTACAAATCCTATAGGATATACAACTTGAGTAGCTCGATCCTTCAAAGTAGTTTTCACCGATTCTCCTAACGCTAAGACATGCTGTCTCCCATTCCCAGAGACCTCAGCATACATTGATTTTCCCCCCTCTTTTCTTTGTCCTGCATAAAGATTTTGTTCTCCGTTATCTCCCACTTTCGTATACCAAGTCTCTGCCCCATCATACACATTCTGCTGCCCTATTGCTCCATCTCCACCAGTAACTGTGGAATTATATGCACTACTTCGTCTAACCACGAGTGTAAGATCAATATTTGGCTCTTCATGAATAAACTGCTGACCTCCCAAAATTTTGGCGCTCATTGCAATTCCTGCTCGTGTAACTATTTGCATCCCTCCTTTTTTAATAGTGGACCCCACGGAAGTTTTTCCATTCTCAACAAGCTCTACATCACCATATTCAATCGTAATATTATTTTTGAAAAAACTAGCAATCAGTTCTAAATTTTTTTCTTCCTCTTCTCTATTTCCCACATCTGTTGCTCTTGTTAGCACTCTATTCCTACTCTCAACTACACTTGCAGATTGCAAAAGACAACTACTGATCATCAATACTGAAAAACTTAATTTGTATTTATACCGCATTATCCACACTCCACTCTCAATTATTTAGAAAAATACCCCGCGACTACATAGATAGCTCATTTTAGATTGTATCATAATGTGTTTTATTTATGTCTAAATACAATTTTTTAGTGTATTTTTTTAATTTAAACAACTTAAAGTTGTTTATCTATAAACCACTAAAAAACTCTAACTTAAGGCAGAAAAATTGAATAAAATTCAAAATGTTCACTTAAGTTAAAGGAATAATTTGCATATCTGGAATTATAGATGAAAAAAATGCTCGTGCCCTTTAATGGGGCCCCCTCTTCACGTAAAACAAAACGCCATTGGGTTGTACATTCACTCACTTGTTTTAAAGAGACATCTCTCAATGCACTCAAGCCCATTTCGCAACGTCATCCATGAATGATATACCGGTAAAGCCATTGCCCCCCTATCTTTACGCTTATGAAGAAGCGGGCCGATATCATCATACACTTTGCCATCCCAATGTTGTGACAGCCCTTGACACTAGAGACGATTCATCAGAGACATTTTTACTTCTTTTTTGTATAGTTTTTATACACACCTTCATCCCGCTTGCGATGTGCCAAGCGAATAATTTTGATTGATTCAACATAAACAGATTTGGAATGAGAGAATCCTATGATTTTCGCGACTCTTATTCAACACGCATAGAAATGAATTATTATTATAAATTCAGTATGTTGCCTTTAAAAGAGAGAGTATAAAGACATTCCTACTATTTGAGAAAGTCCCTACACTCTCGAGAAGACATAGCCGAACGTTATCTGTTTAAGTTTGCAAAACAATTACATTTGTAAAGTTAATCAGCCATGCACACATATTTAGAAACTATAGCGTAATCCTAAAATACCTTGAAGAGCATTCTTAATCTTATGTCCTTTTAGATAATGTGCTTCCGCATAAAGTGTTAGTTTATCATTGACCGAACCGTTTAAACCAATTCCCAATTTACCCGCACTGCCTGATAAATCTGTAATAAATTTATACTGGTTATTAATTGTCGTATAATTATTATTTATATTCTCACGCAACCAAGCTGCCATAATGTAAGCTGTTAATGAAGTTTCTGAACTCACAAAAAATTCATGTCCTGCAGTCAATCCAACTTCACTGCGGAATGAAGTTAATGGGCTTAGATCACCTATCATTCCATTGGAAAGTTTTATTCTTTTACCTTCAACCTGCAAACCTGTTAGCTTGATATAAGGCTGCATCCAAGTATTCTGTGCCGGTTCAAAATAACAGCCAATCTCAAATGATCCACCTATCGCCCACTGATTGTAATGACTTTGAATGGCTAAACCATTCGTTGAGATGGCTTTCAAATCATCCTGGTAATAATTATATTTCAAAACACCATCCATATACCATCCACGATGATCAAAATAAGTTGCGTAAGTTCCAATGCTATAAGAGCTCAGATCACTATCACCACCTCGTGCATGAGAAATACGTACTTGATCATAACTCCCGAAACCACCAACATACAACTCTCCATGCCTTAATTCACTCAACTGATCAGCACCAAAGACTAAACCTGTCTGCCCAAGCTTAAAGTGTGTATGGCCTGTCGCAACACGTTCTCTGCTCTTAATCCCATAAGTCCATAGTTCGATATCCTTCTTATTTCTGTCCCAAATTTTTCTACCATTCCGTATAATTTGCAACTCATTATTAAAAATAAGCCCAGGAACTACGGACAACGTTAACACTGCATCTGTAGAGGGGGTTGTTGATGTTTCTCCAGGAAAAAAAGGATTTGTCGGATCTGGTATAGAAGGTTCTGGTCCACTGAGGCGGTCTGCCGATAAAAACCAAACTTTTCCATTTTCATCCTTTCTTTCTTTCAAATCATACATATAAGTTCCACCATCAATGGCGTTAATTTTTTCACCCTTAAGATCTGTCAGCGTAAAATGCGCTCCACCACTTTGATCCGTAATTAAATCACGCTTATTTGAAAAAGGATCCGTGATTTCAACTCCAGAATCAGCAACACTTATTGTATGTTTCCCAGCGCCTTTCTCAACCAAGAGATAATCACCACGGTTATGGGCAATCGTAGTATTGAACGCGAAATGTAAATTTCCTGAAAGATTATTCACATGAAGCTGAGAATAATATGGATCAGAACCTGTAAACGAAAAAATAATACTCCCTTCACCACTTAATTTTTGTATCAAAGAACTTTTTCCATCAAACTCATCAGTAATAGAGTATAGTTTTGTATCTTTTCCATTTAAAATAATATCTTCTACTGTGGTGCGTTGTTGATCATTCCCAGCATAAAGATGAATCTGCCCAGAATGGTTTACCTGTGTCTTGCCTTCTAATGTTGCTCCAGCATGCACCCATGATTTTGTTTGATCATTCATTGTTAGATTTTTTACAGATCCATCAGTATATATTTCCTGAATAGCACTCTCATTTAAAGTGACTCCAATAGCCTGACCGCCTTTTAAGATACGCTGTTTACCACCACCAAAAACTTCTGTGTCAAATGCAAAACCACCATTTTTTGCACTTTGAGACTTTTGTCCAACCTCTTGGACACCCCCTTGCATAACTTTTGTATTCCAAACTTTTCCGCCATCATATACTTTTTGTTGGCCTAGTGTTTCATCTTGACCATAAATGATAGTATGAGAAGCACTACTGCCTTTAATCTCTCCTCCAATATCCCCCTCGCCGAAAACAAGCTGCTCACCGCCATAAATTTTAGTCCCCTCTACTTTCCCTCCATTTCCAACACTTTGGTGCCCGCCTTCTTTAACAACAGCATTTTTCGAAAAACCTTGTTTTCCCTTTAAAGCCTGAACATTTTCAATTCCACCATGTTCAATTTTACTATTCTCACTGAGTCCTCCTGCATACACATAAAGCTCTGCACCATTCCTTACAGTGTTATTAATGGATCGCCCTGGACTATCAATCTCACCATCATTTGAAATGTATGCTTTACCTTCATTATCAAGGATATAATTTTCTAATATTGCCCCATCTTTAATGGAAATAAGTTCAGGCTTTTTAAGAAACGCAGTATTTTGTTCTTGTGCATTATATCCAGCATTGTCACGATGACTGCTGTCAAGCTCCTGTTGACTCGCAAACACTCTAGCACCCTTATCCATGATAAAATCGCTAGGCTTTTTCAAAAAGTCTAATTCATTGCGCGTTCTTATCATGACATCATGAGAGGCTCCAAGTATGCATCTGCCTGTTTTCATATCCTCATTGTATTGATCGTGAAATACCTTATCATTTTCATAACTTGAAGATTGACAAAAAAGTGCTGCTCTTCCCTCATTTGCAGCAGCAGCTTGCACAAAACAGCTGCTCAACATGAGTATCCAACAATGTCGTTTCCATTTATATTGTAGAGCCATATCCTCCCCCCTTCACGCCTGCATAGACACTGAACGTAATTAGCTCTACAAAACATATTTTCAACCTTAGATTGCAACAATCCTTCTTAAAAATCCTCCTTATTTCATAAAAAACCGTTCTTTACAGTTTTTTTAATACTTTTTTGATCAAGAATATAAGGGCGTTTTTATAGTGCTTCTTTAGCATTTCCTCAGAATTTTCTTATCAAAAAAAAGTAATGCATAATCAAGTATATAAGGGTATACAGTTTATCATGAACAACGAAGCTGCGTGCTCTGAAAAATTGTTCTCTGATGCTGCATTAAAAACTTAAAAAAACTAATCATACATTTAAAGATAACTAAAAAATAACCATATCGTTAGAAACTATAGCGTACACCTAAAATACCCTGAAAGGACTGTTTTGTTTTATGTCCTTTAACATAATGGGCCTCACCATATAACTTTAACTTCTCACTCACAAAACTGCTTAAACCTAATCCTAACTTACCTGCATTGCCCGATAAGTCCGTGGTAAATGGATGACGTTGATTAATTAACGTTTGATTGTCATCTTTATTCTCACGCAACCATGCTGCTGTAATATACGCAAGCGATGAGGAATCCATGTGAAAACCAAATTCATATCCTAAAGATAAGCCAACCTCACTGCGTAATGAAGTAAATGGACGCATGTCACCTGTCATGCCATTCGATAATTTGATTTCTTTACCCTCAATACGCAACCATGTAAATTGTCCATAAGGCTGCAACCAACTGTTCTTTGACGTCTTAAGTCGATAACCAGCTTCAAAGGAAGTTCCCAATGCCCTTTGAGTATATGTTCCTTCAATCTCTAAACCATTCGTTGATACGGCTTTTAGAGTATTTTGATAATGATTGTATTTTAAAATACCATCGAGATACCATCCACTATGATCAAAATAAGTGACATAAGCACCAATACCATAAGTATTGATTCCACTGTTACCCCCCCGTGCATGCGCAACACGGGCACGATCATAACTGCTAAAACCACCTATATAAAACTCTCCATTTTCCCACTCGCTTAAACCATTGATCCCCAAAACGATACCGGTCTGATCCAGTTTAAAATCTATATGCTCTGTCGCAATGCTCTCTTTAGATTTAATCGCATAAGTCCATAAAGCTGCATTCTTTTTACTTTTATCTAGAACTCCTCTTCCCGCACGTACGGTTTGCATTTCATTGTGAAAAACCATCACTGGAGCCACAGACATAGACAATACCGCATCTGTAGAGGGAGTGGTCAAAAAGTGAGAAACTGAAAGTTTCTCACTAAATTGTGGCAAAGGTTGTTCTTTATGAACTGGACGTAAAATCATTTGATCGGCTAAAGATTGAGAAGAGGTTGAAACAGCAGTTTGTTGTTTTTCATCAGAAAGAGGATGAGAACTTCCTGAACCTAAAACTTCAATAACGTGACTTCCAAGAGAGAAAACAGTTGGAGATACAGAAGCCTGAGATTTTTGCCTTAAGTTTTGGCAGTTCTCTCTTCGACGTGGCAATTTTATAACATGCGCTTGTGGTGCTGCAATCGTTGAAAGAGAAGAAACCGATTGATTTTGATTTAAATGCCGCACAGATCTGCTTCTACTACGTGGTAAACTGTTGAGAAATGAAACATTATCAATAAATACTGCAGATAAATACCAAACTTTTTCGCCCCCACCCTCATCAATTCTCTGTTTTAAACCATACGTATAGGTTCCGCCATCAATAGTTTTAACATTTGCACCAGAAAAGCTTCTCAGGGTAAAATGTGCTCCTCCACTTTGATCAAAAATTAAATCAAGTCCTGCTGAAGAAGGATCAACAATTTCAATACCAGAATCTACGACACTTATTGTATGAAAACCACTCCCATTCTCAATAAAGAGGTAATCACCTTTTCCTTCTGCAAGGCTAACATTAAGGTCAAAATGTAGACTCCCTGCTAGATTATCAATATAAAGCTGAGAGTAATATAAATCATCTTCAGAAGAAGTAAAAATGACTTTTCCTACACCGCTTAACTGCTGAATGCGTGTACTTTTATCGTCAAACCCACGAGCAACGGAGTATAATTGAGCGTCTTCTCCGTTTAATTCAATGTTTTCTACTATAGTTTGTTGACCATTATCTCCAGCATCAAGATGGAGCCCACCAAAATCCTGAACTTTTATTTCTCCTCCTAATATTGCACCAGGAGAAATCCATGAATTAGCATTACCTTCAATCGTTAGATTCTTTACAATTCCACCTGCATAGACTTCTTGAACACCACCAGTGCGTAAAATGACTGTATTTGCTTCACCTCCTGCTAAAACACGCTGCACACCCTCTGAAAAGATTTCAGCATTTACAGCTAAACCGCCGGCTTTTTCTGCAAAGTTATCATCATTAGGAAACCATTTAGCAAGAGTTTGTATTCCTCCACTCATCACTTTTGTTCCCACAGCCATCCCATCATCATATACATTCTGCTGTCCTGGCGTATCACCTTGACCATACAGTATCGTGTTATAAGCGCTGCTCCCCACAATTCCACCATTTACATAACCATCTCCGAAAACAAGCTGCTCCCCACCATAAATTTCAGCTCTCAATGCGGTTCCTCCTCCCTCCACTCTTTGTTTTCCATCCTCGTAAATAATCGTAAATTCTGAAATCCCTTGTTCCCCTACAATCTCAACACCACCATTTTCAATGGTTGTATTTTTACTGAAACCACCAGCTTCAACATAAAGTCTTCCTGATCCCTGAATTGTATTATTAATAGACTTCTTAAGAACACCTTGCTCTCCATCATCAGAGACATAAACTACGTTATTATCACCGAGCCAAGAGCTTTGTAGAATTCCTCCTCCTTCCCCAATGCTGTAATGAATTACATCAGAGATACTAAAATCTTTTGACGATGTCATATTTTCTTCTTTTTCAGGAAGCTTATCTATAGGCGACTCCACATGAGGTGAAGGAATTACAGGAGCAGAAGTTATTTGTGATGTAGCCAAAGACCAAGTCTTTCCCCCATTATCATCTTTTGTCTTTAAGCCATACATGTAAGCTCCACCATCAATCGTACTCGTCTCTTCACCAGAAAAATCTGTCAGAGTAAAATGCGCATTTCCGCTTTGAACATGAATTAAATCAAGCTCCAAAACTAAATTCTGATCTTGTAGAGGAGAATTGGTAATTTCAACACCAGAATCGATAACACTTATGGTGTGATTACCTGATCCTTGTTTTATCAGAAGATAATCACCGCGCTGTTCTGCAAAATTAGTATGCAACCTAAAATGTAAACTCCCTGAAAGATCATTGATCTCAAGTTTAGAGTAATGTGGATTAAACATGGTAGAAGTAAAAATAACACGACCATTCCCACTCAGATTCTCAATCAAAGAACTTTCACCATCTATATTAGAGGCAATCGCGTACAATTTTGTATCTCTGCCATTTAAGACAATTTTTTCTACTTCAGTACGAGATTGCTCTGCACCAGCATAAAGATAAATCCGTCCAGAATCATTAACCGTTGTCTTTCCTTCCAATGTTGCGCCACCATGTAACCATGATTGTGCTTGATCCTTAACGGTTAAATCTTTTACATAACCTCCTAAATCTATTGCCTGAAAAGCAGTCCCTTCTAAAAGAACGCCAATCGCGATTCCTCCCGCTAAAACATGTTGCTGTCCACCAGAAAAGACCTTCGTATCAAAGGCAAAACTGCTATACTCGTCTAGATCCTCTTCTCCATAAAGATTTTGTATCCCTCCTTCCATGATCTGTGTGTTAAAAACCTCTCCATCACCATACACATTCTGATATCCTCGCACTCCATTCTCACCAGAAACGATAGTGTCATAGGCGCTGCTCCTCACCGTCGCACCTTTAATATCAGACTTTCCTGAAACAAATTGCTCACCTCCGTAAATTTTAGCCCCTTCAGCTTTTCCCCCCTCTTTAACCTTTTGTTGCCCACCTTTATGAACAATAGTATCCTGTGAAAGACCCTGTGTTTTAATAAGCTCAGTGCCACCTCTTTGAATTGTCGTATACAAGCTAAAACCACCGCTATAAACGGAAAGCTTTCCACCATCTTTAACTGTATTACTAATTGAAGTTTCTCCATTGCTATCAACTTCCTTGCTACTCGTGTCAAAGCTAGGATCTGCAATAGAAATAGTTGTTCCTTGATCAATTGTGAGTTCTGTAAGTAAATCACTTGATGAACCAGTATATGGTTTCAATACACTATCAAAAACTTGAGAAGTTGTCTCATCAATGGTGTGGTTTGCATCTAAGTACCAAATTTTACCAGTACCCTTATTGTTTCTATGTTTCAAACTGTACCGATAGGTTCCGGCATCAACAGTTCCGATTTTTTCACCAAAAGTGTTTGTCAGAGTAAAATGGGCATTTCCGCTGCGATCAGTAATTAATTTAAGCTTTTTGTAAGAAGAATTTGTAATTTCACGCCCAGAATCAGCCACACTTATTGTGTGAGAACCAGAGCCCCTTTTTTTAATCACAAGATAATCACTAAGCTGCTTGGCAAAATTGACATTAAAATCGAAATGTAAAGAACCTGAAAGATCATCGATATTAAGCTGTGAATAATGCTTATTAGTCCCTAAAGACGTAAAAATAACTCTCCCATTTCCTTTTAAATTCTTAACATTAATCTCAGTTTTTTTGCCGTTATCTTCAGACGCAATAATGTATAGTTTGCTATCTTCTCCATTTAAATTAAGATTTTCTACTTCCGTAACAGCTTCACCATTTCCAGCATAGAGATAGAGGTTGCCAAAATCATTAACATTTGTATCCTTATCTAATATCGCACCGGCAAAAACCCATGATTGTGCTTGATGATTAATTGTTAGATTATCCACGTATCCAGAATCATATATCTTCTGAGTAGCTCTATCGTATAAAGTAACTTCGCTCGCATTCCCTCCTGCAAAGATATTCTGCATACCATTTTTAAAAAGTTCGGTACTCAGTGCAAAAGCCCCCTCATTAATTGTAAAATCTTCATCTTTTATATCGGCTGTATCAGCATCTTCTGAGAAACCGTTATGAAAATTCTCTTTACCATCAAGATTCTGGACACCACCTTTCATAATCTTTGTGTCAACAGCCATCCCCCCACTATAGACACTTTGTATTCCTAGCATTCCATCTGCAGCATGAATTTCAGTGCCATAAGCACTACTTGCCTTATCTTCACGCGACAAACCATCCCCAAGAAACCCCTTACCAAAAATAATCTGCTCACCGCCATGGATTTGAGCCCCTTCTGCATTTGCACCACTCTCAACAATTTGTTTTCCCCCTTTTTTAACAGCGGCATATTCCGAACTGCTCAAGTTTTGGACAAACTCAATCCCACCATGCTCAATTGTCGTATCCCTGCTAACACTTGCTGCATCAATGTAGAGTTTTCCCCCTTCTCTAACCGTATTATTAATGGAATAAGCTGCATCTTTATAGTTAAAGCTATTTATTTCAGAACCTTCAGAGTCACGGTTAGTAATATAGATCGTAGCACCATCGCTTATTATTGAATTTGGGAGTACTTCAAAGAATAGCTTTTCTAATCTCTTCCTTTCCTCTTCTGAAAGATCACTTCCTTCTACTGTCTGTTTATTCTCTATCTTTTTTGATCCCCCCTTTTTTTCTTTTAGTCCCCTCACTTCCGATAACAACTTTCTTGTCTCTTCTAGGTGTTCACTGATACTTACTGGTGTTAATAACTTTTCTCTTGGTGTAGCTACTCCATATGCACTCGCAATCTTGACAAAAAAACCACTGGCCATTACCGCACAAAAACTTAATTTCAATTTGCGTTGCATTATTTACACTCCATAATTTTAAATTTAAATTCTCCCATTTAGAAAAAAGTGCATAGATCAAAACAACACAACGTAATTGCTCAACCTCATGTCTTTTAAGATAGCAAAGCATTCGATGGATTAAGCTCTGACAGATCAAATATACACCATGTGTTTTAAAATGCATGCACAACTAAAAGATTTAATTTGTTTTAGATACACTTTAAAAGTGTTATAATTGCATCCATGAAAAATATTTTTAATATTTTGAGACACTAAACACTGATCTACGAATAAGATTGATTCCTTAATAGATAAAAATGGCATTAAACTTTAAAGGAAACAGCAATGTGAATGAGAGCTGCGTTTATGGCCACCTATTGCCATCTTCTACAGCATTTAAAACAGTGTCTTTATTTTATTCAATATGGATAATATATAGACCACTTATTCATACTCATCAGTCCATAATCATTGTTCTAATATATAACGAAGTGTCATAATATTGACTCGACACCGATTTGAAATTTCTATAGTTATAGTCAGTTAACTCGTCATTTGATTTGTCATATACTAAAAGGGACATTCTATTCATGTCTATAAACTCAGAAATGAAAGCTACAAGCAACAGAAACTCCCCTCGTCGGATTTTATTTGCAAGCCTTATTGGCCCAACAATTGAATTCTTTGATTTTTATGTCTTTGGCACTGCCGCAGCTCTTATATTTCCTCATGTGTTTTTTCCAACACAAAATGATCAAATTGCTATTTTACAATCTTTCCTAATATTTGGAGCAGCCTTTTTTGCCCGCCCTTTTGGATCAGTTGTTTTTGGACATTTTGGAGATAAGATTGGAAGAAAAGCAACACTTATCGCTTCTCTTCTCACAATGGGTCTTTCAACAGTCATTATTGGTTTTCTTCCTACTTATGAAATAGCTGGGTGGTTTGCCCCTTTCCTCTTAACCTTGTGCCGTATTGGACAGGGAATTGGATTAGGAGGAGAATGGGGAGGAGCTGTTTTGCTCGCTACAGAAAATGCCCCTCCAGAAAAGCGCGGCTGGTATGCAATGTTTCCCCAATTAGGCGTTTCAATAGGTTTGTTTTTATCTATTGCTGTTTATTTGGGTCTGCTGCATTTCCTTGATCGTGAAGAACTTTTAGCTTGGGGATGGCGTATTCCTTTTATTGCTTCAGTTGTTTTTATGATTATAGGATTATGGGTCCGTCTTTCAATCAATGAAACTGTTCAATTCAAAAAAACTCTTGAAAGTAAAAAACATGTCAAAGTTCCTATCATAGATGTCTTTTTAAAATGTCCACGAATCCTATTTCTTGGAATATTTTCTGGTATGGCAACTTTTGTTTTGTTTTACTTGGTTACTACATATTTGTTAAGCTATTCAACAAACCATTTGCAATTGCCATTTCATCAAGCTCTTCAAATCGAAATTGTCGGTGCTATTTTTTGTGGGATTTTTACTGTCATCACGGGAAGACTCGCTGACCGTATTAGACGTAGAACTTTGATGATTTGGATTACAATCATCACCGGTATTTATTCTTTCGCAATTCCTTATTTCTTAAATTCTGGAGTTATAGGAGTCCTTGCAATGTCTGTCATTGGCTTATCTCTCATGGGAATGATATACAGTCCTCTTGGTGCTGTTTTGGCTTCACCATACCCAACAGCAATTCGATATACCGGTTCTTCTATTACTTTCAATTTATCTGCTATTGTAGGAGCATCTCTCGCGCCTTATATTGCAGAATATCTGGTGCAACATTTCGATACATCTTATATCGGTTATTATTTGCTTCTTGCTTCTTTTATTTCACTGATTTGCTTCGTCGGATTTACAGATGATGAAATATCCAACTAAAATATAATAACGAAGAATAAAATAAGGACTGGCGGCAAAAATGCTGCCAGTTTCGTTTTTAAAGATAGGGGTTGAGGTATTTTCCACCACAATATTCCTGCAAACAAGGCACTCAAAAAGAAAAATAAAAAATCTGCAATATTGCTTATATAAGAAACAGCAAACATTTCTGATAAGATATGCGTTGTCCCCAACCATGAAACGCAAAAGAAGGCCAACATCACAGCCCATAAAACAAGCAAAATTCGATCAATAATTATCATTATGGCGTTTCGTTTTTTTAATTATAGTCCATATATTTAACATGCCTAAAAGAAAAATCACAATAAAAACCCAACGCCCTCCCCCTGAGCCTTCCGTAATAAAAAGTGCAGGATTTACTATTCCCAGTAATCCTATAAAAATCAGAACAATAGATACAAGACGCATTAAACCTGTTTTTCCCAGCGACAATCTTCAGTCTGTTGCCAATACGTTAAATTATGATTTTCCATTTTATATTTTTTCCACTGTGCACGAACGAGATTCAACTGCTCTTCACTTCTACCATCAAATATCACGACAAGCCGTTGATAAGCATCAATATCCGAACAAACAGCTCCCTCTATGAGAAAACGAATCTTTGAATCATTCGGATTTTCTTGTCCTGTCGTAAGAAATACAGGCTGAAAGTTTGGATATTGATCACACTCCGTTCCATGTCCAATAAATGATTCATCAGTATAAACCCATAAATGTATATCTATAGAATCGCGTTGTTCTTTACTCACACACTGTATTGTTACTTTACCAAAACGAGCCAATGCACGCTCCACAAGCGTCGGCAAAATACCCTTCAGCGTTGACTGCGTCAAATGATAGAATAAAATATCCAATCTCTTAAGCCTTCATCATTCTTTATAAAAAGCTAACATCTTTTTAAAAAAAATTCTATATCCCTAATACAAAGGAAACGGTTCAAGATATAAACCCTCTTTTTTGATTGAGATGCATTATCTTTTTGCACGTGTCTTTAAAAGACAAAAATTTTTATCTTCAACGTTAATAAAAAAGTTTTTTAAGTTATTTTCTAGATTCTTTGTAGACTATAGTTGAAAATAAAATATAATGTACGGAAAATTTAAAGAGGACCTCATAGGCAATTTTATATTATTTATTTGGTAAAAATATCCAATTCATGAAAGGATATTTTTTCAAACTTTATTACATTTTAACCGAAAGCAGTAAGAATATTTGCTATCGAATTAAAAACTGAGGATTTTCCCCAATTTATGCGTATTATTGAGTTCTACATCCTGAAACGTGTCCTTGTTTTGTTTAGTTCTGTCATGATTGCAGCAGTGGGCGTTAGTTGGACTATACAAATTCTTGCACGGATAAACTTTCTCACAACAAGTAAACAAACACTCCTCACAGTCTTACAATTTTCACTCTCATTGGTTCCTTCTGTTATTTTTGTTGTCATTCCGTTTGCATTAGTGATCGCAATTACAACCATCCTCTCAGCAATGCATCAAGAATCAGAACTTGCTGTCATCAATGCCTCTGGTTTTCCTAAAAGTACTGTTTGGAAACCTATCCTTCTTCTTGCTATTGTTGCATCCTGTACCTCCTTTTCTATAGCTAATTTTGTTGTTCCTCAAGCGCGTCTTCATATGCGACAAATGCTAGCAAGCGCTCATTTTGATCTTATTAATCTATTCATTAGTGAAGGGAGCTTCCAAAAACTCACCAATAACCTTTACATAGAAATTGGCGAACGAAATCCAAATGGAACACTTGAACGCCTTTTCATTGCCGACCAGCGTGATCCTAAGACTGATCTTTTTTATTATGCAACAGACGCATCCATTGTGAGCAATAAAAACGGCAGTTTTCTGGTTCTCAATAACGGTGAAATAGAAAGAGTCAATCATCAAAATAACAGTGTTTCAATCGTGCAATTTAGCTCATATACTTTTAGCCTAGGAGAGTTTATCCCCAGTGATAAAACACCTACTCTTTATCCAAAAGATCGGTCTCTTTCTTATTTACAAAACCCTGACCCAAAAGATCCCTACTATCAACGAAAACCACTCCAATATAAAGCTGAATTTCACCGCAGATTAACACAATGGCTCTACCCTATTGTTTTTTCACTTATTGCATTAGCAGCAGCAGGGGATGTACGCTCCCATCGACAAGCTCGTCATTCCGCAAATCTCTCGGCAATTGCCCTCTCTTTTCTGGTGTATTGGATAGGATATTTTTTCGCAGAAAAAGCAAAAAGCGATCTTGCATACGTTCCTCTCCTTTATATTATACCCATAGGAACAAGTGCATTTGTCTTTTTTATGCTTTTAACGAATCATAAAATTGGGCTTCCCACAAAAGTTAATGAGATACTTCAAATCGCTTTTCAAAAAATAATGAACAAATTTGAACAGCAAAAATCTCAAGATTCCTCGGATAAAATATCATGATTGGGTGGACACTTGGACGATATTTTTTTATACGGTATCTTAAAATAACTTGTTATTTCTGGGGAAGCATTTTTGTTCTTGCTCTTTTAATCGATTTCACAGAGAATTCTGGTAGGCTATCTTCCCTTCCGCATTATACAGCAAAAGATGCATTTTTCCTCTCTGCTTTACGCATCCCTTTTATCATGCAACAACTTATCCCTTTCATTGCACTCTTTTCTGCAATGGCAACGCTTATCTCGCTCAACAAAAAACTTGAACTTGTAGTGACTCGTTCAATCGGTGTTTCTGCATGGCAATTTCTTATGCCAGCTTGTTTTGGAGCTTTTCTTTTGGGATTATTTTCAATTCTTCTCATTAATCCACTTGCTGCATGGGGATTTTCTCAAGCAGAAAAAAAGATGACTGAATGGCGCAATCACAATGTACTAACACCTCTTCACAATACAAGTATCCACTGGTTAACACAACGTACAAATTTAGGCAGAACAACCATTGGTGCCAAATCTATCACCGATCAAGGACTTTCTCTTCTCGATGCCACCTTTGTACAATACAATGACAACGCAACCGTCAAAAATTGGATTAACGCCCCAAAAGCAACCTTGACTAATGGATTTTGGCTATTAACAAATGGAACAATCTATAAAATAGGGCATCCTCCTGAAAAATTTACCGTGTTGCAAATAAAAACCAATCTAAAACCTGAATTTTTAACGGAACGTTTAGTGAATCCCGCAACTATTCCATTTTACCAATTGCCAAAAAAAATTATGATTGCACGTTCATTTGGCTATTCTGCTAATAATTTTGATATGTATTTTCAATCTTTGATTGCATTACCGGCATTGCTTGTGGCAATGACCCTCATTGCAGCAACTGTATCTTTAAATTTTACACGTTTTGGGCAATCTAGAATGTTGATTCTTGGTGGCGTAATAGCTGGGTTTATGCTTTATGTTATTTCCGTACTTGTTCAAGCTTTCGGTAATGCTGGATATATTCCACCAATTATTGCAGCTTGGACACCCGTTGTTATTGCGTTATTCTTAGGAATCTCTTTTTTACTTCATAAAGAGGATGGCTAAGTGAAAGCATTAACACTTAAAAAAACTATTTTAACAAAATTAAGTGCTCTCGCTTTTAAAAGTGTTGTGGGGGTTATTTTAGGAAGTGCTTTGTCTTATTGTGCGCACGCTCAAAGCCTTCAATCTCCTTCTCAAAGTCGCATTCAAAATCTGGAACCTCCTCTTTTGCTCTCTGCGGATGAACTCATCTACAATCGTGATGAAAACACTGTTTCTGCACACGGTAATGTCCAAATCGAATATGATGGCAATAAAGTTGTCGCTCAAAAAATTATTTACAATCAAAAAACAGGACGGCTTATAGCACAAGGGAACGTTGAAATTACTCAAAAGGATGGTAATAAAATTTATTCCAACCAAATTGATATGACCAAAGATCTTGGCGAGGGTTTTGTAAACGCCCTACGTATTGATACAGCCAACAATGTTCACTTTTCAGCCCAAAATGCTACACGCAAACACAATCACATAACAGTCTTTGAAAATGCAACCTATACAGCCTGTGAACCTTGCTCTTATAAACCAGATAGAGACGTCCTATGGAAAATTAAAGCAAGAAAGATCATATGGAATAATAGCGTCAAAAAAATTCGGTTTGAAAATAGCAGTTTTGAAGTTTTTGGTGTACCGATTATAAAATTTCCAAATTTTGAGATCTATGATCCAACGGTCAGGCGTGCTAGCGGTCTGCTTACTCCTCATTTTTTTTATACTGATTATCTCGGTATGGGGATAAAGAATTCTTATTTCTGGAATCTCGCCCCCCATTATGATTTTACCCTTTCTTCTACGGTTTATACCCAACAAGGGCTTTTAACCGAAGGGGAATGGCGTCAGCGTTTAAAAACGGGACGTTATAACATTCGCTTTGCTCATATATATCAAATGAAACCGCATAGATTTGATAATGATACGATTGATGCCCAACATAAAAACCGTTATATGCTGGCGACAAAGGGGGATTTTCGTATTAATTCACACTGGACTTATGGATGGGATATTCTTGCACAATCAGATCGGCATTTTAGTCGTGCCTATAAACTTGAAAACTATAACAATCCTACACAACTTTCTCAGATCTATCTGAATGGTCTTGCAGGAAAAAATTATTTTGATATGCGTTTTTATCATTTTAAAGTTCAAGATTCAATATTGAATGATCCTCATTATGAACGTCACTCTCGGCAAGCGTGGGTCTTACCACGCATCGATTATTTTTTCACACCAGATGAACCCATTTATAATGGAGAGCTTACCTTCCATAGTAATATGCAATCAGTTTATCGTCGCCATGCTGACTTCAGTTCACCCGACCAGAACGGAACCCCTCTCAACACAGTAA
Source organism: Bartonella sp. AA78NXGY (assembly GCF_042197005.1). Lineage (NCBI taxonomy): Bacteria > Pseudomonadati > Pseudomonadota > Alphaproteobacteria > Hyphomicrobiales > Bartonellaceae > Bartonella > Bartonella sp. AA78NXGY. The sequence continues at coordinate 203,722 of NZ_JBHIRI010000002.1, read as the reverse complement.
AACTTTCTGGTATGGCTGGAAATAGTTTGCGTTTAACAAACGAGCTTCAGTGGAAAAAGCGCTTCAACACGCACAACGGACTCATCTTAACCCCTCTTCTCTCTCTACGAGCTGATATCATTACAACCAATGCAAGCGAAAATCACACAGATTTTATAGAAAACAATACCTTATCCGCAATTCATGGTTCAGCAATTCGTGGCATGGCAACAGCAGGGTTGGAACTACGCTATCCCTTCCTCATTACAGCTGATCATTCTACACATATTATAGAACCAACTGCACAAATTTTTATACGCAATAATGAACAATATATTGGACAAATTCCTAATGAAGATGCTCAAAGCTTTGTCTTTGATGCAACCACTCTCTTTCAACGAGACAAATTTTCTGGTTATGATCGTGTAGAAGGTGGTACAAGAGCCAATATAGGTATAAGATATTCTGGAAGCCTTAATGATAATTGGTCTCTTTATGGTCTCATTGGACAATCCTTTCATCTAGCAGGAAAGAATTCTTTTGCAGAAAAGGACTTTATCAATGTCGGTACTCATTCTAGCTTAGAGGCAAAACGTTCAGACTATGTTGCAATGTTTGGTACAACCCATAAAAGTGGTTTTTCCTTAGAAACGCGTGGACGCTTTGATAAAAAAACAGGAAAAATCCGCCGTAGTGAAATCGAAGCATCACAAAAATGGCAAAATTTTTGGGCGGCTCTACAATATGCCTATATCGCAAAGCAACCAGATTATGAATATTCTCAAGAGCGCCAAGAAATTTCTTTTCAAACAGGACTTAAATTGGCAGATTATTGGTCCATTAATAGCAACGCCGGTTATGATTTAGTATCTGGTACATTTATAAAGCGAGGAATTAGCTTGAGTTATATGGATGAATGTTTCGGGTTAACATTCGGTTATCAACAGGTAACGAATCCAGGCAGGAAAGCACCCTTGCAAAACTTTAATTTCTCTCTTTCATTGCGTACGATTGCAGATATCGGAAAAAAGATAGATTAATTTATAAAGGGAATGTATCAGTCATTTAACTTATCATTGTTTTTATGAAAGAAAGCGTGTATTTTAAGTTGTTGATGAGAATTAATAAACAATGCGAAAGCCTATTTACATGAATAAATTGAAAAAGCGTTTTCTTGCTTTATTTTATATTGCATCTTTGAGCGTAAGTAGCCTGCTAATAAATGGATTTTTGATTCCGACAGTCTTTGCGCAGACTTCTATTGTTGTTACAGTTAATGGCAACCCCATCACAAATTATGATATACAAAGACGCCTTGCTTTTCTCAGGCTACAACAAAAGCAAGGCAATTTGGTGGCACAGGCTAAAAAAGAGCTTATTGATGAAAAGCTAAAAAATATTGAAATAAAACGTCGTAATATTGAAGTAAGCAATGATGAAGTTGATAGAGCTTTTGAGAATTTTGCGACACAAAATAATATGACGATTGATCAGCTCAACCAGATTCTGATCCAAACTGAGATCACAGTGCAACACTTTAAAGATTACATCCGTGGACAAATAGGATGGGGGCGTCTTGTTAGCGCACGCTATCAAGCTGAAACAGGTATGATTAGCGAACAAGAAGCTGTACGCAGAATATTAAAAAATGGTGGTGTAAAACCTTCAACCAACGAATATACATTACAGCGAATTGTTTTTGTCATTCCTGCACATCGTCGTTCAGAGATCTTTGAAAGACGTCAAAGAGAAGCAAGTAATTTTCGCGCACATTTCCGTGGATGTGCCAATGCTCACAATCAAGCAAGAGGTATTTTAGACGTTACTATCCGCCACTTAGGAAAGTTTCTGGAGCCACAACTTCCTAATGCATGGGAACAAGCTATTCTTGAAACGCCTGCTGGAAAAATGACAAAATTACAAGAAACATCTGATGGAATCGAAGCAATTGCTGTCTGCAAAATAAAAAGAGTTTCTGATGATTATGTCGCTCGACTGATATTTTCTCTTCAAGATAGTAAAAAAAGAAGCCCGCAAAAACTTGAAGAATTAAGCGACAAATATTTAGGAGAACTGCGCCGAGTGGCACGCATTCAAAATTCATAATGGCTGCTCTTATTGTTAGCGGTGGTGATCCTGCCGGAATTGGTCCTGAAATAGTACTAAAAGCGTGGAATTTGCGTGTTACGCGCCAAATTCCACCTTTTGTACTTCTTGCTGATCCAGATGTTATTCGTTCGCGCGCTCGTTTTTTACAGATTGATGTTGAGGTGCAATCTGTTTTAATCAATAATCCTGCAAAAAATTTTCAAAGCGCTCTTCCTATCATACCGTTAAAAAACAAACAAAGTGATCAATTAGGTATACCTTCATCGAAAAATACAGCTGGAATTATTGAAGCAATTAAACGCTGTGTTCAATTGATTCAAAATGGCCATGCATGTGCACTTATCACTTGTCCTATTGCAAAAAAGAGTCTTTATGATGCCGGTTTTCAATTTCCAGGTCATACAGAATTTTTAGCCGATTTAGCCCATAAAGCTTTTCATAAATGTTATCATCCAGTTATGATGTTAGCAGGACCTCGATTAAAAACAGTACCAATAACTGTTCATATTCCATTTAAAAATGTTCCTTCACAGCTTACCCGTGATTTAATTATTCAAACGGTACTTACTACTGAATATGACTTAAAAACAAGGTTTAAAATAACGTCACCCCGACTAGCTGTTGCTGGTCTTAATCCTCATGCTGGAGAAGGAGGTGCAATGGGAAAAGAAGATATTGAAATTATCACTCCTGCTATTGAATATCTTAAAAAGAAAGGACTCAATATTGCAGGCCCGCTGCCTGCCGACACAATGTTCCATGAATGCGCAAGAAAAGCATATGACGTTGCCATTTGTATGTATCATGATCAAGCCCTTATCCCTGTTAAGACATTAGACTTTGATAGCACTGTTAATGTCACGTTAGGTCTACCTTTTATTCGCACGTCTCCAGATCACGGGACTGCTTTTGACATTGCTGATAAAGGGATAGCCTCTCCCGAAAGCTTTATTGCTGCTCTTAAACTTGCAAATCAACTTGCAAAAAATAGTTTAAACCCATGCCAATAGATAATCTCCCTCCTCTGCGTGAGGTCATTGATATATATGGATTACAAGCGCATAAATCTTTGGGGCAGAATTTTCTTTTTGATCTTAATTTAACATCTAAAATTGCTCATCAAGCAGGCAATATAGAAGGAAAACCTGTTCTTGAAATTGGTCCTGGTCCTGGAGGTCTCACACGTGCCTTGCTAGCAAAGGGTGCCATTGTAACAGCAATAGAACGCGATGAGCGCTGCATACCGGCTCTCTTAGAAATAGAAAAACACTATCCTAAAAAATTAAAAGTTATTTGTAATGATGCACTGAAGCAAGATTTCTCAAAACTCTTTGAAACAAGCCCTGTAAAACCGCGCATTATTGCAAATCTTCCCTATAATATTGGGACACAACTCTTATTAAATTGGCTTTTGACTGAACCATGGCCTCCTTTTTATGAATCAATGACATTGATGTTTCAACGTGAAGTTGCCAAACGGATTACAGCTAAACCTCAATCTACTCATTATGGACGTCTTAGTGTCTTAACTGGCTGGCGTACCACTGCTAAAATTGCTTTTGATGTCCCCCCTCAAGCCTTCATACCAATACCTAAAGTAACGTCTTCCGTTGTTCATATTATTCCGCGAATACAACCTCTTTCCTGCTCTGCACAAAAACTAAGCCTCGTCACAAAAACCGCCTTTGGGCAAAGACGAAAAATGCTTCGTCAAAATCTCAAAATACTTGGAGGTGAAGAGCTATTAGAAAAAGCTGGAATTGATGGAACGCGCCGTGCTGAAACGCTCTCGATTTCTGAATTTGTAACTTTAGCGCATCTAGTGCTCTAAAAAATGCACTTTGTGTTATAAAACCTTTTTTAATCACAACATTTATCGATTTTTTCAGCAATAAGCCCATCAACAAAAGAGCCAAGATAAGAACAACGCTCACGTTTTACGGTTTCAGCTAAATAAATTGATTTAATAAAAGATAAAGACTGATCTAAATCTTCGTTAATCACAACATAATCATAAGAAAGCCAATGCTTTAACTCCGTTCGTGCATTTTCCAATCGCAAATTGACAGTATCTTGACTATCTTCTGCTCGACGATGTAAACGCGAAACAAGCTCTTTCATTGATGGTGGAAGAATAAAAACAGATACAGTGTCTCCTAGCATCTTTTTTTGCAGCTGCTCGGTACCTTGATAATCAATATCAAATAACATATCTTGGCCAGCATTCAATGCGCTTTCAACAGTTTCACGTAAAGTGCCATAATAATTTCCGTGAACTTCTGCCCACTCAATAAATTCATCCCTATCACGCTTATATTCAAACTCTTCTTTTGAAATAAAGTAATAATGCAGCCCATCTACTTCACTAGGACGCCTCTTCCTTGTAGTTACACTTACGGAAAGCTCTAATTGTCCATCTTTTAGAAGTAATCGAGAAATTGTTGATTTACCAGCGCCTGAAGGTGAAGAGAGAATAAATAAAAAACCGCGGCGTTGATTTATTTTTATAGCACTCAATTTACTTTCAAAGACTGTCATTACATCACTCTACTTTGTTCATAAATGTTTCTCCAAAATTTGAATTATACATTATCTCAACCTCTCCCCTAATCAATGTGTTTTCTTAGCAATTCTCAATGTTATTTTGCTCTTTTTTGAGATAAGGTATTAGCAGTATATTCACTTTTTTCTTAAATATTTTTATCCATACGCCAACCCACTTGTGACAGACAAGAAAATGATTTTTTATCATTCTCATAAAAAATTTAAATAGAAAAATTTTACTATATTTGGGATTCTCATTTACGATGCAAAAAGATGTGTTATCACTATAAATTCAATGTTTTGCCTTTAATTCTCGCCACTTACGAACATTCATATTATGTTCCTCTAAGGTTCGAGAAAAAACATGCCCACCTGAACCATCAGCAACAAAATAAAGTGCATCACTGCTTGGTGGATGTGCCACCGCTTTCAAAGAATCTCGACCTGGATTTGCAATAGCTGTTGGAGGCAAACCATTAATTTTATAAGTATTATAGGGTGTTTCCTTCTCAAGATCTGAACGATAAATTGCACGACCGGATGGTTTTCCTTTTCCTCCAAAGAGACCATAAATTACTGTTGGATCAGATTGAAGACGCATATGCTTTGTAAGGCGATTATAAAATACTGCAGCAACCATTGGTCTTTCTGCTGCAATTCCCGTTTCTTTCTCAACAATTGAGGCTAATATAACAAATTCATCAATCGATTTAATGGGTAAATCAGGTGAACGCGTAGCCCATATAGCATGAATTAATTTTGTCTGTCCTTCACGCAATCTGTTTACAATCTCTTTACGCGTTGTCCCCCGAATAAAGCGAACAGTATCCGTCATTAAATAGCCCTCTGGAGGCAAATTTTTTGGAAGGTCTCCAATCAAAATTTCATTCGCAGCTAATCGATCGAAAACTTGCTGAACCGTTAAACCTTCTGGTACGGTAAATGCATACTCAATGGATTTTCCTTTCACAAGAATATCCATAATATCCTGCATCGAAGCATGAGCTGGAATTAAATATTCACCAGCCTTCAGATGCGTTGTTTTTTGGTGATAACCAACCCCATAAACAAAAATATCTGATGATCGAATGAAACCACGTTTTTCTAGCAATGAAGCAATTTCACGAATTCCGGTACCAGGATGGATAAGAACAATTTGTTCTTCCTCAATTTTTCCCTTTTCTTCAAAAATACTTTTTCCAATATAAAGAGGAATACTTATGGCAAAAAGAATAATCACAATCAGCATAAGAAAAAAATGACCGAGAATGACCAACGGATTACGGACGATAGATGATTTCTTTCGTTTTTTATGTATTAACATGTCATAACTATCTGCTAAATGATTCGAAGAGGAATCACTTACGTCCTTTAATGATTTTCCATTTTTCACATCGGACATAACCCCTCAATAGCGATTAAGGATAATATTATAATTTCTTATTCACCTTATAATAAAGTAGAAAACTCAAAAGCAAAAATTAAATAAAAATACTTATTATCCCCTAAAACGTCGCATCACCAACGATGCATTTGTCCCACCAAATCCAAAAGAATTAGAAAGAATCGTATCAATCTTTCGTTCACGCGGTTTGTGTGGTACAAGATCGATTTTCGTTTCAATCGATGGATTGTCAAGATTAAGTGTCGCTGGGGCTATATTATCCCGTATAGCTAAAATAGAAAAAATAGCCTCAGCAGCACCGGCTGCACCAAGTAAATGCCCGATAGATGATTTCGTTGATGACATAGAAACTTGTGGTGCATAACTCCCTAAAACACGCTCAACAGCCGCTAGCTCTATGGAATCAGCCATCGTAGATGTACCATGAGCATTAATATAATCAAGTTCACTTACATTCACTTGTGCACGCTTAAGAGCAGCTATCATACTACGCTGAGCCCCTTCACCACTTTCTGAAGGCGCTGTAATGTGGTAAGCGTCACCAGATAAACCATAGCCAATAACCTCAGCATAAATACGCGCTCCTCGTTTTTTGGCATGTTCCAGCTCTTCTAAAACAACAACAGCTGCTCCTTCCCCCATCACAAAACCATCACGATCAGTATCATAAGGACGTGACGCCCGTTCAGGATCATCATTGCGACAAGTAGAAAGAGCTCTACAAGCTGCAAAACCTGCAAGAGATATCCGATTTATCGGAGATTCAGTCCCCCCTGCCACCATGACATCTGCATCACCAAACATAATCAAACGTGCCGCATCACCAATTGCATGCGCCCCTGTTGAACAAGCCGTTACAACAGAATGATTAGGCCCCCGTAAACCATATTGAATAGACACATAACCAGAAGCAAGATTAATCAAACGACCTGGAATAAAAAAAGGAGAAACACGACGTGGACCCTTATCACGAAGCGTATAACCAGCTTCAACAATACCCTCAACTCCCCCAATTCCCGAACCAATTAACACGCCTGTACAAATCTGATCTTCATCACTCTTAGGAAACCATTCGGCATCTGCAAGCGCTTGGTTAGCAGCTGCCATTGCATAAACAATAAATGCATCAACTTTACGTTGCTCTTTAGGTTCCATATACAAATCAGCATTATAAGTCCCCTCTGTTCCATCCCCTAAGGGGATACGCGCAGCAATCTGGCATGGCAAATCTGACACATCAAACTCAGTGATACGTCGGACACCACTTCTTCCTTCAAGAAGTCGTTTCCAACTATATTCAGTATTACCAGCTAATGGAGATACCAACCCTAAACCAGTAACAACAACACGTCTCATAACTTCTAACCTTGAACTAAACTTCACCTCTCAAAGCTCTCTTTTCAAAAGAGCTCCGAAGAATATAGGCAAAAGCAATTTATGCCTTTGCCCTTTAGTAATCACGCAGAAGCTTTATCAATGAACTTGACTGCATCGCCAACTGTAAAAATCGTTTCAGCAGCTTCATCTGGAATTTCTACCCCAAACTCTTCTTCAAAAGCCATAACGAGTTCAACCGTATCAAGGCTATCAGCCCCTAGATCATCGATAAAGCTTGCATTTTCTACAACTTTATCAGCATTAACCCCAAGATGTTCCACGATAATTTTCTTAACGCGCTCTACTGTATCACTCATGTTGAAATCCTCGAATTTATATTTCCTATAATTTGGTTAACTATATCGGTTCATCTAATCAAGCAATAGATGCATTACTTTAAAAGATTTTAGTAATGATTTAAAACATCCTGTGGATATCCCCTACAAAATGAACCAATCTGACATTCCGACATCAATTGATCAACGACCATATTAAAGAAATAGATGCATCTATCCATTTCAATCGTTACTATCTAAAATAATACAACTCATAAATCAATGTGGAATAAAATAAATACTCAAATCATTGCCATTCCACCATTGATATGGAGTGTTTGACCTGTCGTATAGGCTGCTTCATCGCTTGCTAAATAAACAGCAGTAGCGGCTATTTCTTGCCCACTTCCCATACGTTTCATCGGAATCGCAGCCATAATGGCTTCTTTTTGCTTTTCATTAAGCTTGTCTGTCATTGCGGATTTAATAAATCCTGGAGCAATACAATTGACAGTGATGTTTCGCGAAGCAATTTCTTGTGCCAATGCTTTAGAAAAACCTATCAAGCCTGCTTTTGCAGCACAATAATTCGTTTGTCCAGGGTTTCCCACAACACCAACAACAGATGTAATGTTAATAATCCTTCCATAACGGCGGCGCATCATAGAATGTATTAATTCACGCGTCAAAAGAGAAGCAGCTGTTAGGTTAACTTCTAAAACATCATCCCAGTCTTTATCTTGCATACGCACAAAAAGACCATCCCTAGTGATTCCCGCATTGTTAACCAAAATATCGACGCCATCCATTTTTCTCTCTGCAACTTCAGCCAATTGTTTAATCGATTGGCGTTCAGAAAGATTAGCGGGAAATACAAAAACATTCTGCCCTAATTCTGCCGCCACTTCTCTGAGCTTTTCTTCACGTGTTCCATGAAGTCCAACAATAGCTCCTTGTGCATGAAAGCAGCGTGCAATTGCCTCACCAATTTCTCCCGAAGCCCCCGTTACAAGAGCTTTACGCCCTGTTAATCTAAACATTTTTAAACTCCTTATAGATTAAACGCCAAGCATGCCTAGCGCTGATTCTATTTCATCAACTGTTCCAATTGTTACCCCCTTTATATCTTTGTTAATACGACGCGTTAAACCTGTTAATACTTTTCCAGAACCAACTTCAAAAAGCGTATCAACCCCATTCGCAGCGATCCATTCTATTGTTTCACGCCATCGCACCCTCCCAGTCACTTGTTGGACAAGAAGAGTAGTAATACGCTCTGGATTGCTCTCAGGTGCAACAGAAACATTGGCAATCAAAGGAACAATAGGGGACATTTTGTTAACAGTCAAAAGTGCTTTCTTCATGGCATCAGCAGCAGGTTGCATTAAAGATGAATGAAAAGGTGCAGAAACAGGAAGAAGAAGTGCACGTTTTGCACCTTTTGTTGATGCAATCTCTACCGCTGCCTCAACTGCTTTTGCTTTACCGGAAATAACAATTTGCCCACCACCATTATCATTAGCAATCTGACATAGTCCTTCTCCAGAAACAGTTTCACAAATTTCTTCCACAATGTGCTCTTCTAAACCAATTAATGCAGCCATAGAACCTTCACCAACCGCGACAGCAGCCTGCATAGCATTGCCACGAATACGCAAAAGTCTTGCCGTATCTGTGAGAGTAAATGTACCAGCAGCACAAAGAGCCGAATATTCGCCTAAAGAATGACCAGCAACAAACCTTACCTTTTCTTCTATACGAAGCCCTAATTGTTTCATCACACGAATGACAGCCATAGATACAGCCATTAATGCCGGTTGTGCATTTGCTGTTAACGTTAAAACATCTGCTGGTCCTTCAAAAATGATCTTTGATAATTTCTCACCCAAAGCATCATCAACTTCCTCGAAAACCATCCGTGCGACAATAAATTGCTCTGCAAGCGCTTTCCCCATACCAACAAGTTGACTCCCCTGCCCTGGAAAAATAAAAGCTGCACCCATTTATCAACTCCTAAAACTGTACAATTAAATTATTTTCTTTTGACCTTATTCATCCGCACAAATCAAGATAAAGCCCTTTATTTAAAACGAATACCACACTTAAAATTATATTTTAAAGGCGGAATTTGATATAAAAACTTAGGGAAATAGGGTGCTATAAACTGAATAATACCCAAACTTATGAGACTTCCTAAAAGTGCACCTGCTAAAATATCAAAGGGATAATGTACACCCACAAAGATGCGCGCCCAACAGATTAAGCATAAAAACACTACGGCAAATTTAAAAGTAACTTTGTATCGGTAAAAATAAAAGTTAGCTGCATAAGATGCAATGGTCAAGGCATGATTACTAGGAAAAGAAGCTGTTGCACGATGTTGAATAAGCGGTGTCGTCAGCCCTACCACGAATGGGCGAGGATGAAAATAAAAAAGAGAAATGAGATAACCTATGAAAAGAGATGCACAAATACTCATGCAAATGCTTAGCACAACACACCGCTCCCTCTCCCCACCACAAAACCACAACGCACAAAGATGGAGAGGAATAATATAAATTAAAAACTTTGCACAAAAAATACTAAACAAAACTACAATCGACCAAGCTTGATGATTGCCGACAAACATTTCAAAGAGTGTAACATCAATCTGGTTTAAAAAGTCCATTTTTCCCTCCTTTGCCTTTATATTACAGTATTATCTTTTTGTAGAAGAAGGAAATATATCAAGATTTAACAAATCAATTTTTTTATGTGCATAAACTTGCTATTTTAAAAGATAACCTGTAGATATGAAATATTCGTTGCCGGCACTTTAGCTGGAGGTTGAACGGAGGGCTGTAAAATATCAGTAGGAAATACAATGTTTCCGGCCTCCCGTATCTCCGCTCTGAGATGTCTCGAATTGTAAACGCGTCCTTTCTTCTTTGGATTTCCAAAAAAGACAAGTCGCAGAGGCTTTGCGCTAAAACCGGTGAAATTTAATTGAAGAAAGGCAAAACAATGGCTCTTTATGAACATATGTTCCTTGCCCGACAAGACATTGCACCGCAGCAAGTTGATGAACTTTTGAGTCTCTACAAAGGTGTCATTGAAGCGCATGGTGGAAAAGTTGGGCGTATAGAAAATTGGGGACTTCGTCCTCTTGCTTACCGTATTCGTAAAAACCGTAAAGCTTATTATGTCTTAGTCAATATTGATGCACCAGCTTCAGCAATTGCTGAAGTGGAGCGTCAGATGCGCATCAATGAAGATATTTTGCGTTATATGACCATTCGCGTAGAAAAACACGAAAAAGAAAAATCTGCTATGCTCTCACACCTTGATCGCAATAGTCACATTGGACATGATGAAGAGCGTCCTCGTTTTCCACGTCGTCAACGTGAAAATACTATAGAAGGGGTAGAATAATGACTGATACTAATCAAAACTCTGCACGTCGCCCCTTTCATCGTCGTCGTAAAACATGTCCTTTTTCAGGGACCAATGCTCCCAAAATTGATTATAAAGACATCAAGTTGTTACAACGTTATATTTCCGAACGTGGGAAAATTGTTCCTTCACGGATTACTGCTGTTAGTCAGAAAAAACAGCGTGAATTAGCTAATGCTATCAAACGTGCTCGCTTTTTAGGCTTACTTCCGTACGTTATAAAGTAAGCAATCAATACGCTATGCAACTGGAGAGTTTCTCCAGTTGCATTTCTTATATGGTTAAAAAATAGCTTGTTGTGTCCTATGTTAAGCTATTAAATGTCAAAGTTGGGGTATTGACACACCTCTAACTGCAGAAAGCAGGACAGCAATAAATGAAAAAAAATCGTACTTATGAGATATTAACCGGTATTTTGGCAGGATTATTTGCTGTTGTGATAGGACTGGCAATCATCAGTGTTGCAAATATCGCGCCCTTTTTTTCTCTTCTTCTTGGCTGCTTTCTTTCATTGCCAATTTTTATTGTTGCGTTCGGTCAAGGAACATTAGCCAGTCTCATCGCCCTCATAAGTGCCACTGTTGTTCTTATCATAACCACTAATACCTATATTGCTCTTGGCTTTATGTTCTTATTTTTCCTTCCTGCTGTCTATGCTTCTTGGCTTCTTGGGCTTGCACGACCAGCGCAAAAAGAAAACGAACTGATATGGTATCCATTATCATCGGTTATTTTTCATTTAACTAATTTTATCGCTCTTATAGCAACTTTCATTGGGCTCTATGTTCAAACACGTCCTTCCACACCCATCGTTGCAAAAAAAATCACCGAAAACATAGCACAAACTCTGCAACAAACACAGTCAATAAAAGAAGCCGATATACGCGCTTTTAGTGAGCTTTTAATGACGCATACAGCAACTTTTACTGCTTTTTCTTTGACTATTTATAGTTTGGTTTTTCTCATTGGTAACCTTTACTTTTCCATGATAGCAGCACAACATATGAAATGGCTGAAAAGACCCCGTGATGATTGGAGCCAAACTCTCCGCCTTCCCATTTCTGGAATTGTTATTTTCATTATTGTTTGCATAGCATCGATGGTTGAGCTGAGCGCTTCTCTTAACTTGAGTACCCGTGTCTTTAGTACTGCATACATTGTCATCATATTAATTAGCGGTCTAGCATATCTTCACAATATTACAAAAGGGGTAAACGGTCGGATTATTATACTTTCTCTTGTTTATATTGCTATTTTAACAGTCGTTTTTACTCCACCTATTGTTTTCATGATGCTTTTGATGGGAATTTGGGCTGCTATTCAATACAATTTTCAATCACGCAAAAAACTCCACTAAATTTATTTGTTCGAAAGGAAAAACTATGGATATTATTTTACTTGAGCGCATTCCTCGTCTTGGTCAGATGGGTGATATTGTCTCAGTTAAAGATGGTTATGCGCGTAATTTTCTCTTGCCTCAAGGTAAAGCTTTACGCGCAAATGAAGCTAATAAAAAACATTTTGAGATACAACGTGCACAACTTGAAGCACGTAATCTTGAACGCAAAAGCGAAGCGCAAAAAATTGCTGAAAAACTTGATGGACAATCATTCATTGTTGTTCGTTCTGCTGGTGAAACAGGACAACTTTATGGTTCTGTGTCAACACGTGATATTGCTGAAATCATAACAGATGAAGGCTTTTCTATTGGAAGAAATCAAATCGAACTTAATCATCCAATAAAAATGATCGGTCTTCACACTATCACTCTTAGCTTACATCCAGAGGTTCAAATTTCTGTGATTATTAATGTTGCGCGTTCTACCAGTGAAGCACAACGCCAAGCAGAAGGTGAAACCCTCACTTCGGCTAAAGAAATATATAATATTCAAGAAGAATTATTAGAAGAAAGTCAGGAAGAATTATTGGCAGAAGAAATTAATGACAACGATATAAACAGTTCTCATCAAGAAGCTTAATTTCTATTTTTTCTTTCTGTTTTATATTTTTTATTCCATTTTAAATATCGATCATAAAATACTCGCACTTTAAAAGTGAGTATTTTATGGCTATCGTACATAAAGAACCTAATTTTTATGAAAGAATTAGAAATATACTATTTAAAGGCATTACATGCCGAGAATGGTAGTATCACTAAGAGGAAATGTCTTTTGTTTTCCAGCATATAAAGTAAAAATAATTTAAAGTTCTACCCTTAAGACTAAAGTTTGTATGAGCGTTAATTTGATTATATCCTCACATGATCTGAAATAATTTCAGTTATAAAAAATAATTCTACTTACACAGATATTGGAATTTTAAGGTTAAGTAACTTAAAAATACTTAAATTTAGAGTAGCAAAACTTCCACTTTAAAATCACATATTATAAAATAAAATAGATAGACGTTATATAAATAATACACAAATGATAAATGAGGAACGAAAAGAGAGTTTTAAAAAATTATATAATTTTAACTTAAAATGAAGGTTTGTAGCTCTATTCTTTTAATTATACGATTTTCAATTTATCGCCTAAAGTAGCTAGACTTAGAATTTTAGTGGAAAAATATTATGGAAGAAACTAACGTTGTTAATGTCAGCTCTTCAAAGAAAGAGGATTCTCCTTCTTTTCGGCAACTTCCGCATAATATTGAAGCTGAACAGGCATTGCTTGGTGCCATCTTTATCAACAATGATTCTCTTGACCGCGTTTCAGATTTTCTAAAACCAGAACATTTTTTTGAACCATTGCATCAAAAAATTTATCATGTTTTATCTCACCTTATTAAAACAGGAAAACGTGTAGATCCAGTTACAATCAAGCCCTATATCCAAATGGAAGAAAAAATTGGAGATATTACTGTATACCAATATGTTGTTCGCTTAGCCACAGAGGCAGTCACTATTATTAACGCTGAAGATTATGGACGCGTCATTTACGATCTTTTTATCCGACGGTCTTTGATTAACCTTGGAACTCAAGTTGTCAATACAGCCTTTGATGCTCCTGTAGAACTCACGCCTACCCAACAAATTGAAACTGTTGAAAATCAGTTATTTGAGCTAGCAGAAAAAGGGAAATATGGAGGTGGATTTGAAAATTTTAATGAGGCTATTAAAAAAGCTATCGATATGGCAAGTGCTGCGAAAAAGCGCTCTTCACAATTATCAGGGATAGCCACCCATATTAAAACACTTGATGAAAAAATGGGAGGATTACAAGCATCTGACTTAATTATCCTTGCGGGCCGCCCTGGTATGGGTAAAACCTCACTGGCTACCAATATTGCCTTTAATATTGCTAATGCTTATAATCGTAATGCCAATATCCAAGAAAATGAAGGCGGCATTGTGGGATTCTTCTCACTTGAGATGTCATCCGAACAGCTTGCAACCCGTATTATTTCTGAACAAACAGAAGTCTCTTCTTCTGATATTCGGCGTGGCAATATTTCAGATGAACAATTTTCAAAAATTATTCGTGCGGTGAACCAACTACAAAAGGCACCACTTTATATTGATCAAACTGGGGGAATATCAATTACGCAATTAGCTGCTCGTGCGCGGCGTCTCAAGCGGCAACATGGTTTAGATATCTTGTTTATTGACTATATCCAACTCATGACAAGCAGTTCAAAGCGTTCATCAGAAAATCGTGTTCAAGAGATTACAGAAATTACCACAGGATTAAAAGCATTAGCGAAAGAACTTAATATTCCTATTATCGCTCTCTCTCAACTTTCACGTCAAGTAGAAAATAGAACAGATAAACGTCCACAGCTCTCAGATTTACGTGAATCTGGTTCAATTGAGCAAGATGCCGATATCGTTCTGTTTGTCTATCGCGAAGAATATTATCTCAAAAATGAAGAACCAAAACTAGGTAGCTTGGAACATACGAAATGGCAAGAAATAATGGATAAAGCTTTTGGAAAAGCTGACGTTATTATTGCAAAACAGCGCCATGGGCCGACAGGAATCGTGCCCCTTGCCTTTCAATCTGATTTCACACGCTTTAGTGATCTGGCCGATAGCAATTACCTTCCAGAGCAAATTGGTTAAATCGACATGGCGCGTAATCGTATTCAATTTATCTGTCAAAATTGCGGAACCATCCATTCTCGTTGGGCAGGGAAATGTAGCGCTTGTGGGGAATGGAATTCCCTTATCGAAGAAACTATAAATAGCGGCATAGGAAGTGGTCCTAAGCAGAATGCTCGTAAAGGACGCATTGTCACACTCACATCTCTTTCTGGAAATATCGAAGATGCTCCACGTATTCATTCTGGTATTGCTGAACTTGATCGTGTTACCGGTGGGGGCTTTGTCCGTGGATCAGCACTCCTTGTTGGAGGTGATCCGGGTATTGGTAAATCAACATTGCTAACACAAACAGCTGCTGCTTTATCTCGTAAAGGATATAATGTCATCTATGTTTCAGGTGAAGAGGCTATTGCGCAAATTTGTCTGCGCGCACAAAGGCTTGAAGCTAACAATACAGAAGTGAAACTTGCTGCTGAAACCAATGTTGAAGATATTCTGGCAACCTTAAGCGAACATAAAAACCTTGATATGGTGATTATCGATTCGATTCAAACCCTATGGTCAGATACAGCAGATTCAGCACCTGGCACTGTCACACAAGTACGTATCGGTGCTCAGGCAATGATCCGCTTTGCCAAGAAAACAGGAACCGCCGTTGTTCTTGTTGGGCATGTTACAAAAGATGGACAAATTGCTGGTCCTCGAGTCGTTGAACATATGGTTGATGGCGTTCTCTATTTTGAGGGTGAAGGAGGACATCATTATCGCATTCTTAGAACTGTAAAAAATCGCTTCGGACCAACAGATGAGATTGGTGTCTTTGAAATGTCTGATAAAGGATTACGCGAAGTGATAAATCCATCTGAATTATTTTTAGGGGAACGTAATGAAAAAGCACCAGGCGCTGCTGTTTTTGCAGGAATGGAAGGGACACGCCCGATACTCGTAGAAATTCAAGCGCTTGTTGCTCCTTCTTCCCTTGGGACACCAAGACGTGCAGTTGTCGGATGGGATGGAAATCGCCTTTCTATGATTCTTGCCGTTTTAGAAGCCCATTGTGGCATTCGTTTTGGACAGCATGATGTCTATCTGAACGTAGCAGGTGGATATCGCATATCAGAACCCGCTGCTGATTTAGCTGTAGCCGCTGCTTTGGTATCTTCTCTTGCCAATATCGCATTGCCAACGGATTATGTATATTTTGGTGAAGTCAGTCTTTCAGGAGCTACCCGCGCTGTTGCACATTCAGCACAGCGCATCAATGAAGCAAAAAAACTCGGCTTTCAAGGAGCCTTTCACCCCACAACAACAACCGAAATGATGAAGTCGCTCAACTTTCAACAAAAAACTTTCTCCGACCTTCCCGAACTCGTTGCTACTCTTACCGTAAGTAAAAAATGATCTGCACCACAGATATGATAATATAGAAAAAACTCTATAAAATACAAAAGATCCTTGCTATAAGAACAAAAAATGGCATAACAAAAAATATATTTGCACACAGACTTAAAAGAACACAACTTTATGTATAAGGAACAAACAAATGATCATAACAATCCTTGATGGAATTGTCGTAGTAATCATCCTGTTGTCCGCTTTTCTTGCTATGCTTCGAGGATTTTCACGTGAAGTGTTATCGTTGATTTCTTGGGCAGTTGCAGCTGTTACGACACTGTTTTTATTCAAACCTGTCTTACCTTTCTTTGAACAATATCTCTCTAATAAAATGATTGCATTGATCACAACATTGGTCACAATTTTTATTATTGTTCTCATTATTACTTCAATTATTACAATGAAGATCTCTGATTTTATTATTGATAGTCGAATTGGTATCCTTGACCGTGCTATTGGTTTTATTTTTGGAGCACTTCGTGGTTTATTTATCATGGTCATCGGTATGTTGCTGCTTAATGCACTGATTAAACCCGAGCTTCAAGCGAATTGGTTAAAAAATGCAAAAACAAGGCCTATTTTAGATTCATTGGGACAAAAAGTTTGGGAAATACTCCCCAAAGATATTGGATCTGTTCTCGAAAAGACGGAAAATTTGTTTAAAGACAGCAATAAACATACGTATGAGTAACACTCTCATGAAAAGATAATTTTCAAAAAATAGAGAATAGTTTTTCATGAGGAAAGAGAACTAAATGATGTAAAATGTGATATTAATGATTCCTACATATCACAACTGAAAGAATATGATGATAAAAAGCGATGTTTTCTGTCAAGAATTTTCATTAGATGATGATACCCTTCATGAAGAATGTGGAGTTTTTGGTATTCTTGGGCATGAAGATGCCGCAACATTAACAGCTCTTGGACTCCACGCACTTCAGCATCGTGGGCAAGAAGCAGCTGGGATTGTTTCTTACCATAATAAAATATTTCATCAAGAAAAGCATTTAGGTCTTGTTGGAGATCACTATACAAACCCTGCAACACTTGCGCGCTTACCAGGAAATCGTGCTATTGGACATACCCGTTATTCAACAACTGGAGAAGTGGCATTACGCAATGTTCAACCCCTTTTTGCTGAATTGAAAGTTGGAGGTATTGCTATTGCGCATAATGGTAATCTTACCAATGGTCTCACATTACGCCGTGAACTCATCGCTTCTGGTGCTATCTGTCAATCAACGTCGGATTCAGAAGTTTTTCTCCATCTTATTGCCCGCTCACGTTATGAGTCGTCCTCTGATCGTTTTGTTGATGCGATTCGGCAAGTAGAAGGTGGGTATGCTATGTTAGCGCTCACACGTACAAAACTTATTGCGGCACGCGATCCAACAGGAATTAGACCTCTCGTGATGGGGGAACTTGATGGTAAGCCTATCTTTTGTTCTGAAACTTGTGCTCTTGATATTATTGGAGCAAAATATGTCCGTGATGTTAAAAATGGAGAAATCATCATATGTGAAATACAAAAAAATGGGGAAATTACAAAAAAAATTATAAAACCAGAAAATACACAACCAGAAAAACTTTGCTTGTTTGAATATGTTTATTTTGCCCGCCCAGACTCAATCGTTGGAGGGCGTAGTGTTTATACAACACGCAAAAATATGGGAATCCGTTTAGCACAGGAAGCCCCTTGTGAGGGTGATGTTGTGGTTCCTGTTCCTGATGGAGGAACGCCTGCTGCAATTGGCTATGCACAAGAAATTGGAATTCCCTTCGAGCTTGGCATTATTCGTAATCACTATGTTGGCCGCACTTTTATCGAACCAACACAACAAATTCGCGCTTTTGGCGTCAAGTTAAAACATTCGGCAAACCGTCCTGTGATTGAAGGAAAACGTGTTATTCTGGTTGATGACTCTATTGTGCGTGGAACAACATCCCTTAAAATTGTACGAATGCTTCGCGATGCAGGAGCAAAAGAAGTTCATATGCGCATTTCTAGCCCTATGATTTTTTATCCTGACTTTTATGGTATTGATACACCTAAAGCTGAAAACCTTTTAGCAAATCAATATCCAGATTTAAAATCTATGTGTGATTTTATTGGAGCGGATTCATTAGAATTTCTTTCAACGGATGGATTATATCTTGCTGTAGCAGGGGAAAAACGGAATAACGCCAATCCACAATTTACTGACCATTATTTTACTGGATATTATCCTACGCATCTGGTTGATCAAGAAAATCTCTCCAAAATTCATCAATCATCTGTTCTTAAAACAAGAGATTAATGATGACAAAACGTGACTTTAGTCTCCATGGGCGTGTTGCACTTGTTACTGGCGCATCAAGAGGGATTGGCTATCATTTGGCACTCGAGCTTGCTGCACGCGGCGCTCATATTATTGCTCTTGCACGAACAGTCAGTGGACTTACTGAATTAGATAATCAAATCCGAGAAAAAGGGGCTCATACAACCCTTGTTCCCCTTGACTTGCATCATATGGAAAACATCGATACCCTTGCTATCTCAATTGCCAAACGCTGGAAAAAACTTGATATTATCGTTGCAAACGCAGGAATTCTTGGAACACTCTCACCAATAGCGCATATAGAAAACACGGTATTTGAAGATGTTTTTCAAATAAATCTTTTCAGCCAATGGCGCTTAATGAAAGCCGTTGAGCCTTTATTACGTGAATCTGATGCTGGACGAGCCATCCTGTTATCCTCAAGCGTTGCGCATGCTGCGCGCCCTTTCTGGGGAGCTTATGCAGCCTCTAAAGCGGCTTTAGAGGTGATTGCCCGCTGTTGGGCAGAAGAACTCAAACAAACCCCTATTAAGATTAATTGTGTCAACCCTGGTGCCACACGCACTGCCATGCGCGCTGAAGCTATGCCCGGTGAAGATCCACAAACTCTCCCTTCACCACAAGAGGTTGCAAAAAAGATAGTCCATTTGTTATCACCTGATTTAAAGGAAACTGGAAAACTCTTTAATGTCCATAAAAATCGGTTTGTAGATTATCATGTACCTGATTGATCATCATATGAGAAGTAAATCGTTTGACTCTCTCTTTTTCTTGTGATTTTCGACAGAAGAATGAAGCACTTTATAATTCTTGGATAGCTTTAGCATCAGCCTTTTTCTCTTCTAAAGTAGCACGTTTATTATAAGCGATAAAACTACACGGGAGAAAAATCATATAGCTAACAGCTGTAATCAATAAAGTTTCCCATGTGTAAGTCGCAAGAAAACCGACATAAATAACAATGACCAACATGCACGGTATAACGATATCGCGCCTTAAATTTTGATCAATTGTTTTTGCATTCCATACCGGTAAACGACTAATCAAAAGAAAAGCAATAATTACAGTATAAAGACTAAAAAATAATGCCCACCCCCAATTGGGGACCAAACCAAGAGTGCCTAAATAGGTAGGCAATAAAAGTAATAATGCTCCTGCTGGTGCTGGAACACCAACAAAATAACTTCTCTGCCACTTAGGTATATTGGGGTTATCTAACATCACATTAAAACGTGCTAATCGCAAACAACAAGCAACACAATAAACAAGGGCAGCAACCCACCCAATATGATTCGCTTGATTCAAGATAAAAGAATAAACAATGAGTGCAGGGGTAACACCAAAATTTATAACATCAGCAAGAGAATCCATCTGTGCCCCAAAAGATGAACTACCATCTATTAAACGGGCAATGCGACCATCAGCACCATCTAAAACTGCAGCCAAAAGCACCATTAAAATAGCAGCTTCATAACGATGTTCAAAAGCCAAACGAATGCTGCTCATCCCTGCACAAATTGCTAAAATAGTAATGATATTAGGAATAACATACCGCATTGATGTAGGTGAACGCCGCCGATTTGCAACATCATCATGCTGCCCCTCAGGATTGAATGAAGAAAATGGCGAAAAATTTTTCATTGTGAGTCCTAATCGTATCTGAAGCCCGTTGTGGCACTCTTATCATCAAAAGAACCCAAAACTGTTTCTCCAGCAATTGCTGTCTGTCCAACTGCAACACGCAATTTCATTTCAGTTGGTATATAAACATCAAGGCGAGAACCAAAACGAATCAATCCAAATCGCTCACCAGTCATAACGGCATCGTTTTCTTTTGACCAGCAAACAATCCGGCGTGCAACCATTCCCGCTATTTGTACGACACCAATTTTACCATGTTTGCTATCAATTACCACCCCATTACGCTCATTAAACTGACTAGCCTTATCAAAGTCAGCATTGGTAAATCGACCTGGATGATAAACGATAGACTCTACTGTACCACTGATAGGAATACGATTAATATGGCATGAAAAAACATCCATAAAAATGGAAATACGAATCATTTCATCTTTCCCTAATCCTAATTCTTCAGGTGGAACACATGATTCCACAAATGAAATACGCCCATCTGCAGGCGACATAACCCAATTTGAATTCAAAGGGATCACACGATCTGGATCACGGAAAAAGTATACACACCACACCGTGAGAACGAGACCAAACCAAAACAACGGACTCCATATCCAACCAAGAATGAGCGAAATAACAAAAAACGCTACAATAAAAGGATAACCTTCTTTATGAACCGGTACAAAGCTATTATGGAAAGATTGCAGAATACTCATATAATTTCCTATTCATCGTAAACTTAAACAAGCAACAAAGCTTTTTGTTCCTCTTGTGTCTTTTTATGTATTTAATCAATCACTCCATATAAAGATATAGATTACATTTTGCTCTATTTATTTTTTACGATTAACAACACTCGTCTCATCTTCTTCACGCATTTTACGTAATTTTTCTTCCGCTTGCGATGCTTCAAGCTGCTTATTCCACATTGAAGCATAAAGACCTTTCTTGCGTAAAAGCTCTGTATGCGTCCCATTTTCAATAATACGACCACTTTTAAGAACTAAAATTTCATCCGCATTGATAACAGTAGAAAGACGGTGCGCAATAATCAATGTTGTACGTCCACGGCTTACAATATCCAATGCTTGTTGAATTTCCTGTTCCGTCGCCGTATCAAGAGCCGCCGTTGCTTCATCTAGAATAAGAAGTGGAGGAGCTTTTAAAAGTGTCCGTGCAATAGCCACGCGTTGTTTTTCACCACCTGATAATTTGAGACCTCGCTCTCCTACCACAGACTGAAAACCTTCCGGTAAAATTTCAATAAATTTTGATATTTGTGCCATTTCAGCAGCTTTGCGCATCTCTTCATCTGTAGCACTTGGACGCCCATAGCAAATATTATAGGCAATTGTATCATTAAATAACACCGTATCTTGTGGGACCATGCCAATCGCTTCACGCAAACTTTTTTGTGTTACATCACGAATATCCTGCCCGTCAATTGTAATAGATCCTGCATCAACATCATAAAACCGAAAAAGCAACCGAGAAATAGTAGATTTACCGGCACCCGATGGACCGACAATAGCGACTGTTTTTCCTCCAGGAACTTCAAAATCAATATCTCTGAGAATCTGACGTCTCGAATCATAGGAAAACTTTACCTGATGAAAACAAATGGTCCCATCGCTTATCTCTAACGGTTTAGCATCCGATTTATCAACGATCTCTTTCTGAACATCTAAAAGATCAAACATTGCTTCAATATCCGTTAAACCTTGTCGAATATCACGATACATTGAACCAATAAAATTTAGTGGAATGGAAAGTTGCATTAAAAGCGCATTAATAAAAACAAAATCTCCTAAAGTTTGTGTCTTATAAAAAACTTCATAAGCTGACATCAGCATCATGATCGTCATTCCAATACCAAAGATAAGAGTCTGACCAAAATTAAGCCAGCTTAAAGATGTCCAAATCTTTGTTGCGGCTTTTTCATAACCTACCATAGAAGCATCAAATCGATCGGCTTCTAGAGTTTCATTACCGAAATATTTGACCGTTTCAAAATTCAAAAGAGAATCAACAGCGCGAGTATTCGCCTCAGTATCCGCTGTATTCATTTTTTGCCGAATACGAATACGCCAATCACTCGCCTTAATGGTAAACAAAATATATAATCCAACCGTTACAACAACAATGAGAAGATAATGCCACCCATAACTTATATAAAATACCAGTGCCGTTAATATAAATTCTAAAACTGTTGGTACTGTACTAAGAATTGAAAATCTTACGATCGCTTCGATTCCTTTTGTTCCACGCTCAATCACACGAGAAAGCCCACCTGTTCGGCGTTCCAAATGAAATCGCAAGGATAACTCATGCATATGTACAAAGGTTTTATAAGCTAATTGACGAACAGCGTATTGACCAACAGTGGCAAACAGGGAATCGCGTAATTGATTTAATCCAGCCTGCATAATACGCGCGACATTGTATGCCAAAACAAGCATGATGGGAATAATCCAACTGGATGGGAACCATTCAGGTAGCTGAAAGCTTGAATCAAGCACATTCGTAGAATATTTAAATAAATACGGTACAGATATGAGAACGAGCTTAGCCAAAACAAGATAAAATATTGCCCATAGCACACGCATTTTTAGATCACGCCGACCTACCGGCCACATATAGGGCCATAAATTGTAAAGTGTGTGCAGAGTCTTCCCTGTATCTGATGATACAGTTTTTGTCATTTCATTGCGTTTCATAAAGTCCTTACTTCTCTATCATCCGCACAAACAGGCAAAATACCCTCTGTGGTTATTTATAGATTCATCTCTTCATTACGGCTTCCAATAAGCTATACCTACCCGTTTTTTGAAGTTAGACTGTTTTTGAAAAAGGAACAAGAAATAATCCACTATATAATTTATTATTTGGGTCTGTATTCTCATACCACTCTGCTGCAAATAAATTTTCAACTTTTACATGTTTTTTTTTCAGTTCTGCATGAAGCCACTTTTTTGTTTTACCAATCTCTTTCAGCCCCTTATCAAGAATTTCACCATTTTGTATTAAAATGATAGACTTCTTTCCTTCTTCCTTTTTAATAACGGAACAATCGCCATTGGTTTCTAAACGAACGAAAGCAGCTTCATGTAAACTACAGCCTTTAATGCGCAACATTGTAATCAGATCATTCACACTGATACCTAATTTTTTAATCTTATCCACTTGAAATACTCCATCTAAAACCAATGCAATATGTCGTCCTGCAATGAGACGACGAAAAAAAACTGAATAGCGCATCAGAAAATTAAGAGATGTGACTAAAGTCTGCCAAATAAATAAGACGATCAACAATTGAATACTGCTAACATCCGAACTATAAATAACGCCTCCAATAATACTTCCCATGACAAAATTACTTACCAAATCAACTGGCGTCATTTGACTAAGACTACCACGACCTGTGGTTCTTAAAATCAAGAGGAAAGCGATAAGTCCTACAACTAGTTTTAGTGCAACATACCCATAATGATATAAAAATTCCATCATATTCTCCTTTTTTATGGAGCTGCTGGAATAGAGACATTAGTGTCGCTTTAGTGTCGCTTTATTTCCCACACAGTTATGCGCTCACCACTCTGCGGATCCTTACTGTCTTTTAAAAGAACCCCCTTGGCTGCAAGCTCATCACGAATTGTATCCGCAGCTTCCCACTCTTTATTATGGATAAGTCTTAGTCTTTCGGCAATGCGCTGATCAATAAATTTTGTATCAAGGAAAGTTTTTCTCGTAAATAATGGGCAATCTATTTCTTTAATCCATTCTTGTCTTAACAGTCCTAATAAATTCATCCCATTCAGAAGAGCCAAAGCATTTCCTTCTTTATAAAATTTTCGCAAAAGAGTCAGTGCTTTTGGAGTATTAAGATCATCACTAAGTGCATCTATCAAAGTATCATCAACTACTTCATTGTTTTTCATCTCACTCTTTTTGCTGCGAAGCCATTCATACCAACGATACAGTTCGCTGCTCGATTGTATTAAACGCTGTGCTGTCCAATTTAATGGTTCACGATAATGCGTTTGCAACATCGAAAAACGCGCAGACAAACCAGCCCAATTTTGCTTCATTTCATCGGATAAAATACCATTAAACTTCAAAAAATTATTCTCTAAAACAGAACGAATAGTTATGAAATTGCCAAAGCTTTTCGACATCTTTTTACCTTCAACTTGTAAAAAGCCGTTATGCATCCAAAAATTAGCCATTCGCTCCGTCCCAAAAGCTGAACAACTTTGTGCAATCTCATTTTCATGATGAGGAAAAATTAAATCAAGTCCACCACCATGGATATCAAAAACATTGGCGGTCGGATCATCACAAGTTAAACCACCACCATAGGGCGCTAATAACTTTGCCATTGACATTGCAGAACATTCAATATGCCAACCTGGACGACCTAAAACAGGAATTCCGCCCGGTGATTTCCAACCTGGTTCTCCTTCCTCAGAAGGCTTCCATAAAACAAAATCCATCTCTTCCCTTTTATAAGCAGCAACATCAATACGTGCCCCCGCCCTCATTTCATCTAAAGAACGATTTGCAAATGCCCCATAATGGGGAGAATTTTTTATACTACTTACAGAAAATAATATATGATTTTCCGCTTTATAAGCGTGCCCCTTTTCAAGCAACCTTTCAATTAAAGAGCGCATCTCCTCTAAATGCTCGGTTGCGCGCGGCTGACTGGTTGGCAATAGACAACCAAGTGCTATGGTATCTTGTTGAAACTGAGAATATGTACGTTCTGTTAAGTGACGAATAGCCTCATTCAATGATACGTTTGGATATTCGCTAGCTGCTCGTGCATTAATTTTATCATCGACATCTGTAATATTACGCGCATATAGAACATGCTCATTACCATAAACATGACGCAATAAGCGAAATAAAATATCAAAAACAATAACAGGACGTGCATTTCCTATATGCGCATAATCATAAATTGTCGGTCCACAAACATAAAGACGTACTCTTGTCGCATCTATTGGTGTAAATTTTTCTTTTTTACGTGTTAGCGTATTATAAAATCGCAACTCTTTCATTTATTGACTCCATGGACGGATATTATGCACCGATCCTTTTAGATGTATCTTATCTCAAATCATTGTATTACGCGGTTTAAGCTAAAAACTTGTATCTTATAGTAAATTCTTCTTACCATTTTCCCATTGTATTTACGGCTGTATTCATCGTTTATCATAAAAACAATCTATTTTATTTGATTGGACAAAAGCGTTCTATCATTAGAGATGCTTTCCCTCCTTAAAGAAAATGAGCTTAGAAAAAAATCTATAGGCAATACAATATAAATCTATGTGAAAAATAGATAGCTTGCAGGCAGAAAATCTTAAATTTTTAACCACACAAAGCTTCGTCAGTATTTTCAATATTCCACAATGGGTTCCTTACTGCCTCTTACGCCCTATATTTTATAATCAATAATTGAGAATAATGTAGCAATTAACTTTATTTTTTTACACCGTTCTCATGACAAAATTATTTTATCTTTACAGAGTTTTATTCAAAGAAAGCAATAAAAATAATGCGGTATAGATTGATAAACATCATTATTTTAATATTTCTTGTCATTTCAATGCCAGCCTTTGCACAACAATCTCCACCTTATGAAAAAAAATTACTCCGACTAGCAGAAATTTTGGGATCATTGCATTCTCTCCAAAATCTTTGCGAGCCTCCAACAAACCAATGGTATGACTATATGAATGCACTGATTGAAGCAGAACGCCCCATTCCACAAAGACGTGCTTATTTTTATGAAGCGTTTAATGAAGCGTATCGTGCTTTCTCAGAAAATTATCATCATTGTACACAAGCAGCCATTGAAGCCAACCAAAGATACATTGAGGAAGGAAGAATTTTATCTGAAAACCTCCTCATGCATTATAAATAATTAATCTATACAAAAAGTAGCTCTCTCAATCTTAGCGATATCAATGATACTCCTTTCACAAATGCGGGGAGCAATAAACCAGCTCTGAAAATAGAGAGACGTTTAAAGAATAATGTCTCGATACGCTTTTATTCGTATGAGCGCCTTTTTCCCCATACAAAATCGCTCTTTGGCTTCCTCCCCACACCTCAAAGGACGAAGATTTTTAACTAAATTTGCTCTGTAAACAATCTAGGTTCTTGTTGAACAAGGTTCCTCTTGGCTTCTAACGCATGTAATTTGCTGCATAGTTTCTACAAACAAGCCTAAGAATATTCACCACGCATTAAAAAAACACTTATGTATCAAAGAGGCTGACATACCCTATATCACCACTCTAAAGGATGGTATTTTACGGCATACTTATAATTTTAATCTGTTTACACCAAAGTTTCCATAAATTTAACAGGCTCTCCTT
This sequence comes from Bartonella sp. AA78NXGY, assembly GCF_042197005.1. NCBI lineage: Bacteria > Pseudomonadati > Pseudomonadota > Alphaproteobacteria > Hyphomicrobiales > Bartonellaceae > Bartonella > Bartonella sp. AA78NXGY. Next base: position 176,819 of record NZ_JBHIRI010000002.1, on the reverse strand, counting down.
GTGAAGGTGTGACAATTTCACCTTCCCACATAACGCGCATACCACGGATAATAGTCCCAACAGGCCAACCTTTAACTTTTTGACCATCATAAGGTGTCCAACCGGCGCGAGAACCAATTAAGCTATTCGTAATAATTTCCTCTCGCTTAAGATCAACAATGGTTAAATCAGCATCAAACCCAACAGCAATGCGCCCTTTACAACTTATACCAAAAATACGACTAGGGCCATGTGAAGTGAGATCAACAAAACGTTCAAGAGATATTTTTCCTGCATTCACATGTGTCAACATAATTGCTGCTGTTGTTTGCACGCCTGTCATACCTGAAGGTGAAGAGGGATAAGGTTGAAGTTTTTCTTCAAGAGTATGAGGCGCATGATCTGAACCTAAGACATCAATAATTCCTTGTTGAACACCGTACCAAAGAGCGTCACGGTGGCGCAATTCACGAATAGGCGGATTCATCTGAATTAATGTACCAAACTTCTTATAATCATCAGCCGTGAGCGTCAAATGATGTTGTGTCACTTCAATTGTTGCAACATCCTTATGTTTTTTTAGAAAATCAATTTCTTCTTCTGTCGAAAGATGTAACACATGAATCCGAGCCTTCGTCTCATGAGCAATTTTTACCAAACGCTGCGTACATTTTAATGCCGCAACTTCATCACGCCAAATCGGATGTGACGATGCATCCCCTTCAATACGCAATATTTTACGCTCTTTGAGCCTCGCCTCATCTTCAGAATGAAAAGCCGCACGACGGCGTGTATTCTTCAAAATAAGGCGTACACTTTCATCATCATCAACCAAAAGATCACCGGTAGAGGACCCCATAAAGACTTTAATTCCAGCCGCACCAGGAAGTCTTTCTAATTCAGATAGTTCATGAGCATTTTCACGCGTTCCTCCAACCCAAAATGCAAAATCACAATGCATTCGATGAAATGCGCGTTTAACCTTATCGCTTAATGTTTCTTCTGATGTTGTCAATGGATTGGTGTTAGGCATTTCAAAAACTGCCGTAACACCCCCTAACACAGCAGAATACGAGCCACTTTCCAAATCCTCTTTATATTCATTTCCTGGCTCACGAAAATGCACTTGGCTATCAATAATTCCTGGTAAAATATGAAGCCCCGTACAATCAATGACCTCACTAGCCGATGCACATGTAAGGTCGCCTATTTCAGCAATACGAGCATTTGTAATACCAATATCACGCTTGCTTCTTCCATCATGATTCACAAGTGTTGCACCTTTAAAAATTGTATCAAATGTTTTAAACATAACCACGCTCCTTACATATTGCTCACTTATCGATTATGTAACTTTGAGCAGAAAGGCAAGAACCATGATTAAAAAACAAAATGCCATTTGCTTAAAAAACCGCGGGCTTATTCAAATTACAGGCGAAGAAGCAACAGATTTTCTACAATCCCTGATCACGACAGATGTAAAAAAAATCAGTCCACAGGAACTTTTCCCTGGAGCCCTTTTATCCCCACAAGGAAAGGTTCTTGCTGATTTTCTTATCGGAAAAAAAGAAGATGGTTACCTGATTGATATCAGGATGCCTTTAGCTGATACGCTCCATAAGCGTCTTTTGCTCTATAAACTGCGCAAAAAAGTAGAAATTACACAACCATTTCAAGAGCTTGTTACAGTTTTTTTGAATAATGAATCAGATGCTTTAAATTTTGATTCAAGTTTTGTTGATAAACGCTTCCCACAACAAGAAAAAATAATACGAATCTATGGCAAAAAACCTTTTTTGACTTCAGAATATCATGACACATGGAATCAATTGCGTATCCGTTATGCAATTGCGGAAAGTGATCAAGATTATAAAATTGGCAAAGTCTTTCCTCATGATATTAATTACGATCAAATCAATGGACTTGCATTCAATAAAGGATGTTATATTGGACAAGAAATTGTTTCACGAATGCACCACCGCCGTGCAGCACGTCGCCGTATTTTTATTGTAAAAGGCCAGTGTAAATTAATCCCTCAATCTAGCATTGAAGCAGGAACAAAAGTGCTTGGCTACTTGGGAACATGTGTAGAAAATGAGGCTCTTGCTTTAATGCGTATTGACCACGTCAAAGATGCTATGGATCATAACATCCCCTTTACTGTAAAAAACATTCCTGTCACTATAAGCATTGCTGAAAATATGAATTTTACCTTTCCTGAAAATACTATAGAAAACACTCATGGCTAAAGCTGAATTATTAAAAAATGGAGAAGCCCGCGCTTGGCAAAGAATGCTCTCTGGAAGGCGACTTGATCTTCTCAACCCTTCTCCTTTTGATGTTGAAATTGAAGATATTGCCCATGGACTTGCTCGCGTAGCACGTTGGAACGGTCAAACACGAGGAGAGCATGCCTATTCTGTTGCACAACATTCACTTTTGGTTGAACAAATATTTCAAAAACTTTTTCCACAATCGGGAAGCAACGAATGTCTTTATGCCCTTCTTCATGATGCTCCAGAATATGTCATCGGCGATATGATTTCCCCTTTTAAAGCTGTTATAGGAAAACAATATGAACGCGTTGAAAAGCGCATCCAAGATGCTATCCACATGCGCTTTTCTCTTCCCGTTGATCTTTCTCAAAAACTTTTAAAAAAAATTAAACAAGCCGACCGTATCGCTGCCTATTATGAAGCGATTACGCTTGCTGGATTTAATACAGAAGAAGCCCTTCACTATTTTGGCTCTCCCAATAATATTTTACCCGATGATCTGAATTTATCCCCCTATTCTACCCAACACATTGAAAACGCATTTTTAACGCGCTTTAATGACTTGGATGTCCAAAGATTATAGCCCCTTCGCATTGTTGATTCCTTGTCATTACAGAATCATCACACTGACTTATAATAATAATTCATTGTTTTTTCATTTTGAATGAGAGCTCCTAATATCGTAAGCTTCACTCATTTCAAATCTGTTTATATTGAATCAATCAAAATCATTCTCTTGCACACCACAAGCGGGTCTGGCGTGTGAGTAAAATTTTTTAAAGAAAGAGTTAAAATGCTTCTTATGAACCATCTCAAGTGCTAAGCGCTGTCGCAGCATTGAAAATTGGCAAAGTGTGTGATGATGCCGGCTTGCTCTCTTATGAAGCGTAAAGACGGGAGTACTCTATAAATTTTATAAACTTCATAAGGGACTTACCACTATACTATTAACGAACGCCGTCGCGAAATAGGTTGGGTACCTTAAGAAAGCTTTCTTTAAAAAAGCACGTGAATTAGCGACCCAATGGCGTTCTGTTTTGCATGAGAGGCGTGACTTCATTAAAGAAATGGAAAAAATCACAGTTCAAATTGCATACAAAATATATTAAATAATGCACATTCATTATCAAAATAACAAATGTTCTCTTGTCAAACCTTTCATCTTAAACTGAAGTTTATTTTAGTTTATAAACTTCATTATCCGCTGGGAAAGCGCGAGATGTGACATCCTCTGCATAATTCTTTATTGCAGTTTCCATCGCTTGTTCAAGGTCTCCATAACGGCGTACAAATTTTGGCACATGAGAACCATAGCCCAACATATCTTCCATAACCAATACTTGCCCATCACATTGATTGGACGCCCCTATACCGATCGTAGGGATAGAAAGCTTATCTGTCAGTTTCACCGCTAAAGGTTCGACCATTGCTTCTAAAACAACAGCAAAAGCACCTGCCTCTTCAATCGCTGCTCCATCTGCTTCAATTCTTTGCCAATCATTCTCCTTGCGTCCTTGTGTTTTAAAACCACCAAAACGATTCATTGCTTGGGGTGTAAGACCGATATGCCCCATCACTGGAATGCCACGTTTACACAAAAAATCTATTGTTTGGGCTATATAAACACCCCCTTCAAGCTTAACTGCACCACACCCCGTTTGTGCAAGAATGCGCGATGCATTTAAAAAAGCTTGCTCTGGACTTTCCTCATAAGAACCAAAAGGCATATCAATAACAACAAGAGCTTTTTGAGATCCACGCACCACGGCTTTCCCGTGTGAAATCATCATATCTAAATTAACAGGAAGCGTTGTCTCAAACCCATACACAACCATCCCAACGCTATCACCAACCAAAAGGATATCGCAATATGGATCAGCAATCCGCGCAGTATAAGCTTGATAAGCTGTTAAAGAAACAATTGGCTGTTGTCCCTTTCTTGCACGTATTTCGGAAGATGTTATACGCTTTACGGTTTTATGTACACTCATTTTCCACTCTTCTCTTGCAATATATATTGATCAATCAGCCTTACCTCACCAAAGCGGACAGTAAGGAGTAAAACCGCCGGTTTATTCAATGTTCCTTTAACCACGCATAAAGTTTCCATATCCCGTAAATCTATCGCTTCAATGATTGCACGCGTTTCTTGTTGTAAAATATCACGAACAGTTTTGCATAATTTATCAACCGACCGTTCACCTTCATGATAAAGCTTTTCAGCAGCTTTTCCACTTTCAGGAATAATTTTGGCAGCTTTACGATCTTCTAATGTTAAAAGCTGATTGCGTGAAGAACACGCTACACCATCTGACTCCCGTAGAATAGGAACTCCAACGATTTCAATAGGAAAAGCCAAATCTTCAACCATACGCCGAATAATTAAAATTTGTTGAAAATCCTTTTCCCCAAAAAAAGCCTTATCTGGTTGGACAATGTTAAAAAGTTTAGCAACAACGCTTGTTACACCACAAAAATGCCCTGGACGTAATTTTCCCATCAAAATACGTGATAATTTTTTCACTTGCACAATTGTATCATTTCCTAGTGGCCACATTTCATCGACAGAAGGAGCAAAAACACATTCAACACCTGCTTCTTTTAACAAAGCACAATCGCCCTTCAAATCTCTTGGATATTGAGAAAAATCTTCATGAGGTCCAAATTGCTTTGGATTGACAAAAATAGAAACCACTACGCGATCACACATTGCTCTTGCATACTGTACTAATGCAAGATGACCATCATGCAATGCCCCCATTGTTGGAACAAAACCAATCGAAAAACCTAAACGTCGTTCCTCTGAAGTATATTGGCGAACTTCAGCAATTGTCTTTAAAATTCTCATTTTCCCATTCAATTATCATCAGATCAACAAATTAATGCCTGTACACCAAATTGGCGCTCAAACAATTGTATCAAATTCATGCGCACTGACGGCTGCTTTATATCTCGTGGCTCCCAGACATGACGCATAAGAAAAAAACCCGTCAGTATAAAACCATTTATTATATCACTAAAATCAGCAGGACGAGTCGTTCTTTGTACAAGAAACTGTGGTAGAATGAGAAGCTTTTTTTTCCAAGGTTCTCCTGCTTCTTCACAGACAGCCCGACCAGATTTTGGTGATACGTAATGAAGCCTTTCCTGACGACCTGTTGCAGCACAACAAGATAAATCAAGACCAAAACCAAGTTCTTCAAGAAGCCGCATTTCAAAACGTACAAGCAATTCTGCATTTACAAATGGTTCATCAAAATTCTGCATAAAAAGGTGTAAAATATCATATAAAATGGGGTGCGGATCACGTTCGGGAAGAAGCCGTAAATGAAAAGCTATCAATTGCAAAGCATAAAGTGCTTCTGGTAGACAGATTAATCGTGCCGCATGTAAATCAAGAGCTTCAAGCCGAAAAAGTCCCAAATGTTCGTCTAAACGAGCCCACCATTCAGCCTCCACAAAATTTCCAGGTTGAAGAAGAGCTGCCATGCGACGCGAGCGCCCCCCTTTTACCACTCCCATATAACGACCATGTTCACGTGTCATAATCTCAAGAATAACACTTGTTTCACCATATTGGCGTGTACCAAGTATAACGGCTTGTTCTTTCCACTTCATTTTACTTTAATTATTTTTAAAAATCTTATTAAAAAAATCCAATCCCATTTCACGATAACGTTCTGGATCGGTATCCCAATTATCGCGCACTTTCACAAAGAGAAAAAGATGCACCTTTTGATCCATAATTTCCATGAGTTCTTTACGTGCTGCTTGACCAATCGCTTTAATTGTATCGCCTTTTGCTCCTAAGACAATTTTTTTCTGACTCTCACGCTCGACATAAATAACTTGATTAATTTTAACGGAACCATCTGAACGCTCTTCCCAGTTTTCTGTTTCAACCGTTGAGGAATAAGGAAGTTCATCATGAAGACGAAGAAAAAGTTTTTCACGCGTAATTTCAGCAGCAAGATGACGCATAGGCATATCAGAAATTTGATCTTCCGGATAATACCATGGCCCTTCCTGCATCATGTTACTCAACGCATGAAGTAAATCCTTGCAACCAGAACCGTTTAGAGCAGAAATCATAAATGTTTGCGCAAACTTTACACGTTCATTTATTTTAGTGGTTAACGCTAGAAGAGATGATTTAACAACTGTATCAACCTTATTAAGAACAAGAACTTTTTCTTGTTTCATATTGTTTACAATATCTAACATCATATCAACTTCATCCGAAAGACCACTTTGAGCGTCAATTAAAACAAGTAGAACATCAGCGCTCTTAGCCCCTCCCCAAGCAGCAGAGACCATGGCTCGTTCTAAGCGCTTATGGGGACGAAAAACACCCGGTGTATCGACCAACACAATTTGCACATCATCATGAATGACAATACCGCGGATTAAAGTTCGTGTTGTTTGTACCTTATGTGTTACAATTGAAACCTTTGTTCCAACCAATTGATTAACCAATGTCGATTTACCGGCATTAGGCATCCCAATAAGCACAACAAACCCAGAACGCGTTTTCATAACGTCACTCATAATCATTTTTTCCTACTGTTTTCCATACACCCTCTCGTCGCAAAATTTTTTCAGCTGCCATTCTTTCAGCATATCTTTTGGAGCTTCCCTGCCCAATCTCTGAAGCAAACCCAGAAATACTGACCTCTACCATAAAAACAGGATCGTGATCTGGACCTGAACGTTTTATAACCTGATAATGTGGTTGTGCATTGCCTTGGATATGCGCCCATTCCTGTAATTCTGTCTTGGCATCACGTCGACCAGCATCCATTTTCTTTGCCCGACTTTGCCAATATTTTTGAATAAAAGGGCGAACGCTTTCCAATCCTCCATCGAGATATATTACTGCAATCAAAGCTTCCACGACATCTGCATGCATGTTGATAAGTCGACGTCCCTCAAAATTTTTCATCTCAAAACCAACACGGATCATATCAGGAAGTCTCATTTCACGCGCAATATCAGCACATGTCTGTGCATTGACCAGATGATTTAAACGGACTGATAATTCACCTTCACTTGCCTGAGGAAAAAGTTGATACAGCATCTCTGCAATCAAAAGCCCTAAAACCCGATCCCCTAGAAACTCTAGTCGTTCATAATTCCCCTGTTCCGAATCTTGTACACTCGAGTGTGTTAATGCCTTCTTTAACCTCTCTTCATCTTTAAAACGATGCCCCGTCAGCTTGAAAAGCTGATCAATCATGAGACGTTTCATCGTTGTTTCCTTGCTTGATAAGCGGCAAATCATGAACCGTATTTATGAAAGAAAACAAACGTTTCCAACGCACATCAAATGGCCAGCGCCAAATCTGCCAAGCACTTGAACCATTACTGATAGAAAAGAAAATCACGCTCGCGCGACCAATAAGATTTTCTTCTGGAACATAGCCTACATCTAAACGACTATCATCTGAATTGTCGCGGTTATCTCCCATCATAAAGTAATGTCCTTGAGGAACTTCAAAGACTTCTGTATCATCAACTTTCGGGATGAAAGCTAAATCAAGTGTATCATAACTGACACCGTTAGGCATTGTCTCGCGATAAACCTCAACAGGATAGTTAACCTCTGTTATATCAGAATTATCAATCTCCCCCATAAAGTGACGTGAAACAGCCTCATCATTAATATAAAGGACACTTTGACGGACTTGTATACGATCACCTGGTAGCCCAACAACGCGTTTTATATAATCAATCTTCGGATTACTTGGTAAGCGAAAAACGACCACATCTCCACGTTGAGGTTGAGATGCCCAAATCCGTCCAGAAAAAAGAGGAGGAGAAAAGGGGATGGAAAAACGAGAATACCCATATGCATACTTAGAAACAAACAGATAATCTCCCACCAACAAAGTAGGACGCATTGAACCGGAAGGAATACTAAACGGCTGGAAAAAAAGTGTCCGAATAAACGCTGCTAAAAGCAGAGCCTGTATTAAAACAGAAATAAATTCACGAAGCCCACCTTTTTTTTCTTTTTTATGCACTTTATCTTTTTGGATCATCACCAACTGCCTTCTCATCACAGATATAATTTTTTTCATCATAATATTCAAATAACAAAAGCACAATCTCTCATGCCATCTATCCACGTGGAAGTGCTTCGATAATAATAAATGCCTGTGCCCAAGGAAAATCATCTGTTATACTAAGATGAATAACTGCATCATGATGAGGAGGTAATAACTTTTGAAGTTGTATTTGCGCACGATTTGTTAATTGCATTATTGGTTTACCAGACGGCAAATTAACTACCCCCATGTCTTTCCAATTGATACCACAAGCGATTCCCGTTCCTAAGGCTTTAGCACATGCTTCTTTAGCAGCAAATCTTTTTGCATAAGAAGAGGAGCTTTTTTTGAGATTTTCAGATCTATTTCTTTCAATATCCGTAAAAATACGTTCAATAAAACGCTCACCATAACGAACCAACATTTTCTCAATACGTCGTATATCAACCAGATCATTTCCAAGACCAATAATCATAAGATATTACCCGATCTTTCTTACGATGAGCGCTTCTTTAAACGCCTTTTTTTTATAATCTTTTGATATCGCTTTTGTTTAAAACGAACCGTTGCTCTATAAACACCTATATAAGATAAACCACCAAAAACAATACCTAAAAGAGTTCCCCCTAAAATCATAGGACTCATAATTGTGTCCCATGCGCCTTTAAAGAGGAGAGAGAGATTTGACAATGTCAAACCATTAAATAGAGCACGAATTTGCGAAAGAGAAATCTCTTTGACATCGCTAAAAAGTGATAAACAAAAATACCCTACTTTATAATCAGCCATGACAATCAATAAAAATGTGAGTGGATTAGAAAAAATTGTCCCAATGATTGCGGCAGCAAAGTTTGCACGCAAAAGCCAAGAAAAAAATATTGCCAAAATAATATGCAGCCCAAAGAAAGGGGAACAAGCTAAAAAAACGCCAACAGCAACCCCTAATGCTACTTCATGCGGTGTTGCTGATATACGCAAAATACGTTTATGTATGTAGCAAAATGAGCGAGAAAATGAACGACGTGGCCATAACCAAAGTCGAATACGCGTTACAAAATCTATTGGTTCTCGACGACGAAAAAGCATATGACTCTCAATATACATCTTTTGATGATGAAATAATCTATATCATCCAAATTAATCTTTTTAAGCTTTTGCACAAAAAAAATAGAACGACAATTAAATATTTCGACTGCCTGGTTTAATCGCGGGAAGAACAGAAAGCTCTGCAGGAAGTGCATCACTAGCATAAGAGGTTATCTCGTATTCAGCAAGCGCAATCAATGGAACTCCAACATTGACCTTACCACCAGAACGATCAAGGATACATGCACTGGCCAACACCTCTGCTCCTGCTGCAACAAGCGCTTCAACAGTCTCACGAATGGAAAGACCCGTTGTTACAATATCTTCAACAATAACAACCCGTGCACCCTTCTTGATTTCAAAACGACGCAATTCAAAGATGCCATTTATACGCTCTACCCAAAGAGAAGGAACACCAAGGTGACGTGAAGTTTCATAGGAAGGAATAAGACCGCCAATTGCGGGACCAACAACATAGTCAATTTTTCCCTCGATAGATTTTTTGATTTTTTCAGCCAATCCACGACATAACTTTTCCGTCAAGTCAGCATGCATGAATACTTTCGCTTTTTGCATATAAGTCGCACTATGGCGCCCCGATGTTAAAATAAAATGCCCTTCTAGAATAGCATCTGCTTGTTTAAAAATATCAATGACATCTTGTGTATTCATTGCAAAATCTTTCTTTTTATCCATGAACCCGCCGTACTGTACTTACTGAACCTGCCTTTTTTAACTGAGAAAAAATACGATTCAAATGTTTTAAATCCCACACTTCCAAATCAATCATAATTTCTGTAAAATCTGGTGCTGTACGGATAAAAGATAAATTTTGGATATTGGCATCGTTAGCAGAAATTATTTGTGTAATTTCAGCCAAAGAACCAGGACTATTTACAACTAAAATATTCATCCGTGCAGGAAAACGTTCATTCATTTGGGCATCAATATCCCAGCGGACATCAATCCATCGTTCTGGCTGATCATCATACGCCATCAAAGCTGAAGACTGTATTGGATAAATAACAATCCCAGCTCCTGGCTGCATAATACCAACAATCCGATCTCCAGGTACTGCTCCTTCCGGTGAAAAACGTACGGGTATATCTCCACGGGTTCCTCTAATAGGCAAGGCTTTAGATTGATGATTCTCGACCATTGCATTCTTTTCATTTTCTGGAACTTTAAAAATCATACCTTGAGCATTTTCAATATTAAACCAACCTTCTTCCCCAGGCTTAAAAGATGACTTTTGTACCACACGGTGATCTTGATAATCAGGATAAACCGCTTTAATCACATCAGCGGAAAACAGCTCTCCACGCCCAACAGCAGCCAATACATCCTCTACATCTTTACGTGCTAAACGTGGCAAAACTTTCTTCAAAAGGTCTTTTGAAAATTGCTTTCCCATATATTCAAATGAACGCTCGAGAATACGATATCCTAAACCCGAATATTGTTTACGTACCGCTGCACGACTTGCTCGTCGAATAGCTGAACGTGCTTTACCCGTGACAACAAGAAATTCCCATGCTGCTGGCGGAATTTGAGCGTGTGAGCGAATAATATCAACCTCATCACCATTTTTTAATTTGGTCATTAAAGGCATAATACGACCATTGATTTTTACACCAACACAAGAATCACCGATGTCTGTATGGACGGCATAAGCAAAATCAATAGGCGTAGCTCCTTTAGGAAAAGCAATTAATCGACCTTTCGGCGTAAAACAAAAAACTTGGTCTTGAAAAAGCTCAAGTTTTGTATGTTCTAAAAACTCTTCTGGATTATCTCCATCAGACAAAGATTGTATCGTTTGACGCAACCATGCATAGGCATTCGTTTCACTTGATAACTTCACAGTCGAATAATTGGAACCGTGCTCTTTATATATGGAATGAGCAGCAACCCCATATTCAGCAACTTCATCCATAGCAGCCGTTCTAATTTGCAACTCAACACGTTGTCTTGAAGGACCAACAATTGTTGTATGAATAGAACGATAATCATTTTGCTTTGGTATAGAGATATAATCTTTAAAACGACCAGGAACCATTGGCCATGTCGTATGAATGACACCAAGAGCACGATAACAATCATTCACGGACTCAACAATCACACGAAATCCAAAAATATCCGATAATTGTTCAAAAGATAATGCTTTACTTTCCATTTTGCGAAAAACTGAATAAGATTTTTTCTGACGGCTTTTAACATCTGCTTTAATGCCATTTTCCAAAAAAAGTTTTGTCAATTCATTTTCAATTGTGGAAAGCAAATCACGGTTGTGTTTCAATAATTCAGAAAGTCGATTGGTAATCGTACGATAACCTTCTGGATTTAAATAAAAGAAAGAGAGATCCTCTAATTCCTCACGCATATCCTGCATACCCATACGACCTGCAAGTGGCGCATAGATATCCATCGTCTCTTCAGCAATTCGCCGACGTTTATCATCACGCATAACACCAAGGGTACGCATATTATGAAGACGATCAGCAAGTTTGACTAAAAGAACACGAACATCATCAGAAATAGCAATAAGAAGTTTACGAAGATTTTCTGCTTGTACGGCTTTCTTTGATACAAGATCAAGCTTATTAAGCTTTGTAAGCCCTTCAACCAACTTCCCAATTTCAGAACCAAAAAGCTGATCAATTTCTGCTCGTGTAGCGCTTGTATCTTCAATTGTATCATGCAAAAGAGCAACAGCAATCGTTGCCTCATCCAACCGCATATCTGTCAAAATAGCAGCAACTTCTAAAGGATGAGAAAAATAAAGATCACCTGACGCACGCTTTTGATGTGCATGCTTTTTCATTGCATAATCATAGGCCCTGTTTAAAAGAGCCTCATCTACGTCAGACTTGTAACGTTGAACACGTCCAACAAGCTCACACTGACGCATCATACGAGCATATCCTTTATCTTTTCACACCTCTAATCTTTATTGAACATGTCCTATCAATAAAAGACAAGAAAAATAATTGCTCCTTACATGACAAGGTATCTTTACTCCTGTAACATAAATTGCTGCAATTAATAATCGTCACTTTTTTCTGGAACAACCAAACCTTCAATACCCGCTAAAAGCTCTTCTTCTGACATATGATCAAATGAAGTACCTTCTTCTTGCGACGACGTATTAAAAACACTTTCAGCTTCACCTGAATGGGTAATAAATTCACTTGCCATTTCTGGCTCATCTACTTCCACATGCTTTTGCAACGAATGAATAAGGTCTTCCTTTAAATCAGCAGGCGACAATGTTTCTTCTGCTATTTCACGCAAAGCAACAACTGGATTTTTATCATTATCACGATCAACCGTAATCTGCGCTCCTTGTGAAATCTGACGCGCCCGATGACCTGCTAAAAGTACCAATTCAAAGCGGTTGTCAACTTTATCAATACAATCTTCTACCGTTACGCGGGCCATTTATGCCTCTTTCTCAAATAAAAAAATTTAATAGCGGATAGAGGAGTATATACAATAATCAAAATAAAACACAAGAAAAACAACACAAACTTTTATATTTTTTGATTAAAGAACTTATTTAAAAAAAATCTTGGAAAATTTATAAAAATGTATAACCTATTCATGCTTGTTATCAAAATTTCTTTTAAAAGCATTCCAATAGATTGACTTCAAACAAAGGGAGGTCTTTCTTGACAAAATACTTGTCTGGAGTCCTTATCCTTTTAAAAGGAATACCTGCTGTTTAAACCCTTTGCAATAACAGCAGCCTTATACATACTTTTTATGATAATATCTTTATCTAAAGAGAAAACTTTTTTCTTTGAACATCATGTGTATCGCACTCTTATTCATCGAATAAATTACTGAAAAATGATCTCTCTTTACACAATAATGAGCAATAAGTTTATATTAAACTTTCTTCTAAAAAAGTTTATTTATATTCATTATAGATTGTTTATCAAAACATAACCCGTCATATACGCTATATAAAGACTCAAAAAAATAGAAAAACGATTGATGCCTAACACCATGAATAGCCAATTAACATCACTTTGCCCAGAACCACCCCAAAATTGCAATTTATGTCCTAGGCTTCATCAATTTATCGCTGGCTGGCGTGTAAAAGAACCAAGTTGGTATAACGCACCGGTGCGCCCATTCTTTCCTTATAAAGGGCCAGATACAACACGCCTTCTTATTGTTGGGCTTGCTCCTGGATTACGCGGAGCAAATCGAACTGGACGTCCATTTACTGGTGATTATGCTGGGCACTTACTTTATTCAACTTTAAAAAAGTTTGGTTTTGCCCAAGGAACCTTTGAAGAAAGAGCAGACGATACTCTTGAACTTATTGATGCAGCAATTGTTAACTCTGTTCGTTGTGTTCCACCAGAAAATAAACCCACCGGTGCAGAAATTAACACGTGCCGCTATTTCTTCTCACCTCTTTTAACAAATCTTCCCAAACTTAAAGCCGTTATTACCTTAGGCACCATTGCGCACCATTCAACGATACGTGCCCTTAATGCAAAAGTTTTATCTCACCCTTTTGGACACGGTGAAATCAATAACATCGGCAGATTACGCATCTTTTCGAGCTATCACTGTTCTCGTTATAATACAAATACTGGGCGCTTGACAGACGCCATGTTTCACCAAATCTTTCAAGCAGCAAAAACATACTTAGATCAATGCTAAAACTGTTTTAAAAAGTGCTATAAATAAAGAATATCGAAATTGCATCCATCATCCATATCTTTTTAAAAGTCTTGCTTTTTCACGTCCCCAATCACGCTTTTTTTCCGTTTCGCGCTTATCATGAAGCTTTTTCCCCCGCGCTAGAGCGATCTCCAACTTAACGCGCCCTCGTTCATTAAAATAAAGTTTGAGAGGAACAAGTGTCATTCCTTCACGAGACGTTGCATTAAAAAAACGTGCCATCTCACGTTTTGAAAGTAATAATTTGCGCAAACGTCGTGGTTCATGATTAAAACGATTAGCCTGCGTATATTCAGGAATATAGCTGTTTACTAACCATAATTCCCCATTCTCAAAACTCGCATAGCTTTCAGCAATATTGGCATGATTAGAACGTAAGGACTTCACTTCCGCTCCCTGAAGGACAAGACCAGCCTCGAGATTATTAAGGATTTCAAAATTAAAACGTGCTTTACGATTGTCAGCAATTATTTTCCGTACGGGCGCGTTCTTTTTTTTATTCATGGCTTTGTCAATATCATTTTATGCTTTTAAAAGACCAGCATGACTGAGGGCTGCATCAATAATCTTCTTTGTTCTTTCTGTTAATGGAACAATAGGAGAACGCACAGTATCACCACAAAATCCTAATTTTGCAGCAGCATATTTAATACCTGCTGGACTAGGTTCAATAAACACAGCACGATTAAGAGGCATCAAGCGATCATTTAATTCTCGTGCTGTTTTATAATCACCACGAAAACAAGCGGCTTGAAGCTCTGCACAAAGCTTTGGAGCAACATTAGAAGAAACTGAAATACACCCCATACCTCCATGTGCATTAAAACCTAACGCCGTACAATCATCACCGGAAAGCTGCACAAAATCTTTTCCACACTTTTCACCTTGTTCACTAACGCGCTCAATTCTGCTCGTTGCATCCTTAACACCAATGATATTGTTAAAATCTTGATAAAGGTCTTTCATCGTTTCTACAGCCATATCGATAATAGAACGACCAGGAATATTATAAATTATAATCGGAATAGAAACAGCTTTGGCAATGGAAGAAAAATGCTTGTATAAACCAGATTGATTTGGTCTATTATAATAGGGAGTGACAACCAAAACTGCATCTGCACCAGCTTTTTGCGCGTATTGTGCAAGCTCTACAGCCTCGCTTGTGCTATTTGATCCCGCTCCAGCAACAACAGGAACACGCTTTGCAACCTGCTCAACACACAATTCTATAATCCGCTTATGTTCTTCATGACTTAACGTTGCTGATTCACCTGTTGTCCCAACAGGGCTTACTCCGTTAATCCCTTGTGTGATCTGCCATTCAACAAAATCACAAAACGCCTTCTCATCAATCGCGCCCTTGTTATCAAACGGTGTGATAAGCGCAGTTATAGCTCCCTTGAGCATGATAAACTCCCTATAATGTTTGCTTTTATTTTTTTATAATCGCCTTTTATAAATTTTAAATAGAACATAATCTTGCTCTATCATTGAAGCAAGATGAATTTCAAAAAAAGCCCCCATAAGATGAAAATGTCCCTCCTTAAATGTTGAACATTTCTTTAAAATAAGCCGTCTATATTAACGCGTTTTTCATGCTTGTGTTCTATAAATCCTTAAGTTTTTACAAAAAGCAAGGTCTCAAGGTCTTTTCTCTATGCGTGTATTATCCACCTCTCTTTTCGTATCAACCTTTACTACACTTATACTGGCAATAAGAATTTTATTTTCAAGTGCATACGCGCAAACACCCCTTTTGCAAGGGAAAGTACCAATCCCTTTGGTTCGCCCTACTCCCTTTACCGCAAAAGAAGCTCAAGAATCTCTTCAACAGATACACACTACATCACACAATACTGCTACACTTCAGCAACTGAAAACTGGGCTAGATGCACTAGCAAACAACAATATTGCAAAAACAATAAATCTTCGTAATTCAATGGAAAAACATAGCCTTGATCGTCATATTTTGACATGGGCGCTGGGGGTGTCAAACCAAGCTAATATACCCAGTTCTGAAATATTTAATGCAATCAACATGCTAAAAGGATGGCCCGGTATAGAAACGATGCAACGCAATGCTGAACGTGCTTTTCTTAACGAAACCAATATCACACACGCCATTATCCAAAAATTTTCTCATCATCCCCCCCTTACAGCACAAGGCATGGCTCTCTTTGCTAAAGCACTCATTGCAACGGGACAAATCACCCGTGCTCAACACATTATTGCACCATGGTGGCATAAAACACGGCTTAATGCACAAGAAGAAGTATTTGTTCTTAAAAATGCAAGTGCTGCCTTAAAACCTATTGATCATTTAAAACGCATGCAGTTTATGTTGTATGCACATCGTTTTGATTCAGCGGCACGCGTTGCAAAATTAGCCCATGCTCAATCTCTTTTTAATGCTTTTGTGGCGGTTGAAAAAAATGATCCTAGCGCAACACAAAAATTAAAAGCTTTAGAAAGAGTATGGAAAAAAGATCCTCTCTTCCAGTTTGCTCGAATGCGCCATCTGCGGCGAACAGAACAATATGATGCAGCCGCAACACTCATGATGAAAACATCACAAGATGCATTCCATCTTATGAACCCTCAATCATTGTGGAAAGAGCAACGCGCCCTTTCTCGTGAAATGCTTGATTTAAACAAACCCCAAATAGCTTATCAACTCGTTGCAAGGCACACTGGTATGACATCTGCATTAGCCGTCGATGCTGAATTTCACGCAGGATGGTATGCACTACGGTTTCTTCATAACCCTAAGTTGGCAATGCAACATTTTTCACGCATTCCTCAACTCTCCTCTTTACCTTTTGCTGCATCACGTGGATATTACTGGATGGGACGAACAGCAGAAACGCTAGGAGAACATAAAAATGCCCAGCTGTACTTTCATCGCGCCGCTCATTTTGGCGCAACGTATTATGGTCAATTAGCCGCTGCGCGACTCAACCAAAAAAAATTTAATATCTCTTTTCCTAAACCAACAATCGCTGAGCGACAACATTTTAGTGCACGAAAAGCGATCAAAGCAATTCAACGTCTTGAAGAAGCTGGATATGCTGAGTTTGCTAAAGTTTTTTATAGAGAACTCGGAAAAAAAATAGAAAGCCCCGGTGAATTAGCTCTTCTGGCTGTTATGGCAGAAAAAAATGGTGACTATTATACCAGCCTCAGAATCGGAAAAATGGCTGCTTTCCTAGGAAAAAATGTCGGAGCACTCTCTCATCCTCTGGGAGCTATACCAGACTCTGCTCATATTTCTGTAGAAGAAAAATCGCTTATCTATGCCATTGCACACAAAGAAAGCGAATTTAATCCAACAGCCATATCACAAGCAGGTGCACAAGGGATACTCCAATTGCTTCCTACAACTGCAGAAGCACTAGCAAAAAAATACTCAATCGCATGGTCTCCTAAAAGATTTAGCAGTGATGCGCGTTATAATGTGACATTAGGCACCCATTTTCTCAATGAACAATTGGAACGTTTTAATGGATCCTATATACTAACTCTTATTGGCTATAATGCAGGCCCCCGCCGTGTCAATGAATGGATCAAGCGCTATGGCGATCCTCGAGGACAACCTCTCGATAACGTCATCGATTGGATTGAACGTATCCCTTATACAGAAACACGGAATTACGTGATGTGTGTCATGGAAAATTATGGTGTCTACAAAGCGAGACTCACTGGGAAAATAGATATAAAAACCGACTTGCTTTCTGGTCGACGGAAATAATATGCCTTAACTTCCCAAATAGCATTTGAAATGCGTTCACAAGAAGTGTTTTTATTCCTTTTTAAATAGTACCCACATACCAACCTTCTTAGGATATATAAAAAGTAATTTTAATTAATTCAGTATTAATAAATTCGAAATGAGAAAACCCTCCGCTATTTTGGTCTTTTATTCCAAATACAAAATGATGAATTATCATTATAAATAAACATGTCGTACAAATAGTTCATTTCTTCTCAACATAAACGACAATATCATAGAGATTACAAATATAAGAAAAGAGTGAAACAAATAGCTCATCCTTTTACTGCTGCTTATTAGACAATATTCAAATCTTGTGAAACAGCATTTTTTAAAACTATTTTTTCTGCTTATAACATTTCTATACCAAATAAGAGCACGTTATTATATATATATATATATATCGTTTGGATTATTTCTGATAACAGAAAGACAGACACATTGAGTTAGAAAGCCTTTAAAGACAAACAATTCTCTTCTGCCCCTTCCCTTTTCA
The DNA here is from genome assembly GCF_042197005.1 of Bartonella sp. AA78NXGY. Taxonomy (NCBI): domain Bacteria; kingdom Pseudomonadati; phylum Pseudomonadota; class Alphaproteobacteria; order Hyphomicrobiales; family Bartonellaceae; genus Bartonella; species Bartonella sp. AA78NXGY. Next base: position 158,465 of record NZ_JBHIRI010000002.1, on the reverse strand, counting down.
TTCGGTTTTACGACTTTTAAATATGTCAATATCTTTTAATAATAAAGATGAAACTTTGCTTTTTTCTCATTTTTACATATAAGCTCACATCCTTTACACAAAACAGAGCATCCCCAAATAGTATGTTTTTCTTATTTATATTATTGTTTTATTTTAATGTTTCTAAGTCCATTTCACAACGGTGTATCTGAAAAGTACTTACGAAAATCCTCTCACGAATGGTATAAAAATCGATTAGACACGATTAACCTTTAATTAATAAAAGCTATAGCTCTATCATCCCTTAACTCCCAATGTTGCAAAAGCCCTTTCATTTAGAGCACTCATAAGAAGTATATTCACTGCTTTTTAGAAGTTTTTTATCCATGCTCCTCCTCAACTTGTATCATAAGTAAGCGGATGGTTTTGATTGATTCAACATCAAAAAAATTCGAATAAATTATATTTGAACTTTCATCAAAATTATAAACAATCATTATAAATCAATATATTATAAGAAAATCGCCCCGTATAAAAAATCAGCTAAATATTAGGGATACTCTAATTGTTTTATTCACTTTTGATGGTGGTGGTGGTGGAAAAGAACCAACGCGTCGAAGGGCTGCCATCGCTAATCGATCAAGTTCTGGATCTCCAGCAGAAACAATGACACGACTAGAAAAAATACTCCCCTGCTCATGCACCATAAATTCTAACTTCACCGTTCCTTTTGTACGATTGGTGCGCTGTCCCACAATATAATTTTTTTGCCTTTCTAATTGTGACTGTACCTTTGCTAACCACTCCATTAACAACATATCTTCAAGCCCTGCTGTACCGCCGCCCTTGTTGATGGAAGAAGAACGTACCGCCTTTGCATTGGAGCGCTTTACTACGGCCTTTGGCATCTGTATTGTTTTTTTGATAAACGCTTTATGCTCCACTTTTTGAGGTAGGGGTTCTTCCAAAGGCTTTAAATCATCTTGTTCTACTATATGCTGAGGTTCTTCCGATTGAACTTCATCCACGGATTCCAATCCTTCTGACTCCTGCTCTAGGAGATCAGACTGTAATATTTCTTGTTCTGTATTAATATCCGACTCTCTATGAATATCTGGCAAGTCTGTATCAACATCCGGATATACAGTTTCTTGCACAAAAGTCAGCATAATCTCCGATGAGAGCAAACCATTACTTATACCAGTACTTTGAAAATAAAACTGTGCTGCCAATAATACATGCAAAAAGAAAGCCCCAATAAATGCACCAATCCAAAGAGTTAATAATTGTTTCGTATTTGCAAAAATCATCGTTTCTTCTGCCACTATTTTAAGCTTAATATTGGTGTTCAATCTCATTAAAACAGGCTATTTTGAAATTGCAACTTTTTTCTTGACTGATTTTGTCATGTTTAATATGGTCTTCTAATGATTTTGTGACGTTGTCAAAATCATTCCTACTTGGCTGGCAAGTTTTAATCAGTGAGTCCAGCCTTTTTGTATTAAAAAATTTCAAAACAGAGAGGGGATGTTTAAAAGGGTTATGATGTGTTATGCAAATAAGACGAAAAAATATCTATAAAAGCTGTGTAATTTTAAGTGCATTATCGGTCTGTATACCTTCATTTGTTTTTGCACAAAATAAAGATGGAAGTGCTGTCACTGAACTCAAACCAATCCTTATTAAAGGAAAAAAAATAGAAGATGCTTCAAATTCAATAACCATTCTGACTGATCGTAAGACCAACAAGAATATTGATGAAAGACAAATAACTGATGTTTATGATGTGAGTCGTCTTAATCCTTCCGTATCCTATAACTCAGAAAATAACAGTTTCGTTATTCGAGGTTTAGATGCAAACCGTGTTCTTACGACAATGGATGGTATTTCTCTTCCATGGTTTAATGATATATTCCGTGGTGGAGGTGGAAACACAACTTTTGATTTCAATGCTCTTTCTACGTTTGATACTATTCAAGGATCAGATTCTAGTCTTTATGGTTCTGGCGCCTTAGGGGGAATCATTGCGTTGCGTACCCTTGATCCTGAAGACCTGATCGTGGAAGAAAAGAATTGGGGAAGCCTTATAAAAGGTGGTTATAATTCTGTTGATAACAGCTGGCGCATCGATCAAGCTTTTGCTGTGCGTAATTACCGAACATTTTTACTTTTTCAAGGATCTTATGTAGAAGGTCATGAGCGCAAAAATATGGGAACAGTAGAAGGGTATGAGGAACGCACGCGCAAAAACCCTTCTCACTTTGATAAAAATAACTTACTTTTTAAAATTCATCAATATTTGAGTGATAATCACCGCCTTGGTTTTACCGCAGAGCGTTTTGGTCATAATAGTAACACACATGAATTAAATTCGTCTAAAAGATACGCTCCAGGTTCCGTTTATGAGCAGGATAATAAACTTCGTGAGCGCTTTTCTCTTTCTTATAATTATAATGGTAATGGTGATGCAGTTCTTGATGCGTTTAATGGGCAGCTTTATTGGCAAAGGCAATCAAGTCGTTACGTTATGACAGGCGTTCGTGTTTCAGCTCCCAAAGGGGATTATTTGAGAGATAATTTCTTGCGTAATATCAATTATGGTTTCAATGCTGATGCCCTTAAAAAAGTGGATTTTGGCACTATAAACCATACGTTAAAGTTTGTAATGAATGTTTCGTCATCTAAATTTCATCACTATTTGTTAGGTAAAGACAATTGTCATATAAAAGAATACGCTCGGGGATGTCTTTTTGTTCCTGCTAATCGATCAGATTCACCAGACACAAATGGTTACAATTTAGGTTTTGTTTTTGAAGATGAAATTGGGTTGGTTGATGATCGTTTTCGTATAACACCGGGAATCCGGTATGATTGGTACAAATATGTTCCTCAGAAAACACCTTCTTATGAGAAAGCACTGATTTCTGATAAATTCCCTCCAGAAAGAAATGGTTCACGCTTTTCTCCTAAATTACGCGTGGAGTGGGATGTTCGTAATCAAGTAACGCTCTATGCTCAGTGGGCACAGGCTTTTCGTGCACCACGTATTTCAGAACTTTACGTCTCTTATATCAAACCTTCTGCTTATTACGTGAAAGGGAATCCTGATCTTCAACCAGAAACAAGCAATGGGTATGATGTTGGTCTACGGTATGGAAATGTAAATTTCGGTGGTTCCTTCAATGCCTTTTTCAATAAATATAAGAATTTCATAGATACTGAGGATAGAGGGCCATCAGAGGAATTTAGATTTGCGCGTCGGCATTACATGAATCGTTTTCACGTGCAAATTTTTGGTGTTGAGACAAAAGCCCATTTAGTTCTTAAAAATGGTTTTCATAGCAATGTTGCTCTTGCTTATTCACAAGGAAAAGATCTTGATAAAAAGGAGTATCTTAACTCAATTCCTCCTTTGAAAGCAGTTATCGGATTAGGATATGCAAAAGAGGTTTGGGGAAGCGATATTATCCTTACTTTGGCAGCTAAACGTGACAAAGTAGCCGGAGAATCTGATTACCAAAAAATTCCAGGATATCATGTCGTTGATATGACAGGGTGGTGGAAACCATTCGGTGAAACGGGACCTATTCTAAGAGCCGGTGTTTATAATCTTTTCAATACAAAATATTGGAATGTATCTGAACTTCCTTCAGGTAAAAGTTCAACACCAAAAGATTATTATAGCCAGCCTGGTCGTAACTTTAAGGTGTCGTTTGTACAAAAGTTTTAGTCACTTCTGTTAATTATTCGGTCAATAAAATCGTATTGATAAAAGGATTAATTATTGTGTTTCTATTTTCAACATCTTTAAAATTACAAAGATTTGGTAGAAAAGTTTTAATTCTTTCTGTTTTATCGTTTTTTGATTGCTCAGCTGTTGGCGATAGAGTGTTATTTTGTGATAGATTGAACTCTTAAAAGAATTTAATTTATTGCCTTGGAATTGTAAAATTTGAAAGTTAGTTTTTGAGTTAAGTAACATAAGGTAAATTCATGGCACATACAGCTGAAATGATTCTTCGTTTGCGTGAAGAAAAAAAAGAAATGCGAAACCGCGATTTTGCGGTTTCGATTGGTATATCTGAAGCGGAGCTTATTGCGGCTTATTGTACCATTGGAAAAGCAAAAAGGCTACAAACTGATGTTGCTACTCTCTTGGAAAATGCACCTCGACTTGGAACCGTCATGGTCTTAACTCGCAATGAATATGCTGTTCACGAAATAACGGGACGCTTTGAAAAAATTGTTCAAAACGAACATATTCCTATCACACTTGGTGAAATTGATTTGCGTATTTTTACAAAACAATGGAAGTTCGGTTTTGAATATGATGTCGTTATTCTTGGAAAACCTACAAAAAGTCTGCAATTCTTTGATCAACATGGCGTTGCTATTTTAAAGGTCTATTCTAAAGATATGACAAATATGGAAGAGTGGAATAAACTTGTTGAAAAGCTCCTTCTTGAAGATCAGTCTCCTGTTCTTAACATTCTTCCCGTTTCTCTCCCAGCCCAATGTGACATAACAGAATTGGATATTGAGAGTTTTCGGGATCGTTGGCGGAAAATGACAGATGTACACCAACTTCACAAAATTATTTCCGAATTTAAAATTAATCGACATCATGCTGTAAAATATGTTGGTAATGAATTTGCCGATGAATTACAGGTAAATGCTGTTGAAATAATGCTTAACCAAGTCGCACAACAAGAACTGCCAATCATGTGTTTTGTTGGGAATATAGGGTGTATTCAAATTTTTAGTGGGACTGTAAAAAATATTAAGCAAATGGGACCTTGGCTTAATGTTCTTGATCCAAGATTTGACCTTCATTTACTCACGTCCGGGATTGCTAGAGTATGGCATGTTCGCAAACCTACCCGTGATGGTTATGTCAGTTCACTTGAAGTTTTCGATAAAGATGATGAGATGGTTATTCAATTTTTTGGCGTACGCAAGGAGGGTCAAAAAGAACGTGAAGATTGGCGTTCTTTATTGAATAATTTGCCATCATGCCAAGAAAACAGCAGTAACTAAGATAAGATAAGGTTAGACATGTTCATATCTCTTTTACATAGGTTATCAAACCTTTTTCTTACGTGTTTACTGCTCTCTCTTACTTGTTTTTCTAAACAAGTAATTGCTGAACCTGCAACGCGTTTTCCTGAAAATGCTCGAATTGTTTCTATCGGCGGAGCACTTACAGAAATTGTCTATGCATTGGGAGCCCAAGATCAACTTGTCGCCCGTGATAGTACAAGCGTCTACCCACAAGAAGCGCTCAAGCTTCCTGTGCTTGGATATATGCGTGCTCTTTCACCTGAGGGGGTTTTATCACTTGCTCCAGAGGGTATATTGCTTGTTGAAGGAAGTGGTCCCGCTTCAACAATTGATATTCTCAAAAAAACATCAATACCTCTGGTGATCATACCAGAAGACTACTCCCGTGAAAATGTGATAGAAAAGATTCGCCTCGTTGGTCAAGCCATTCATCGGGAAGTGCAAGCCGCGGCGTTAATTGAGAAATTGAAGCGTAATTTTTTAGACAACGATGCGCGTTTGGCGAAAGTAACAACACCAAAGCGTGTTCTTTTTGTTTTCTCTGTGCAAAATGGACGCGTCATGGCATCTGGAACAGGTACTGCAGCTGATAGTATGATCAAACTTTCAGGCGCTATCAATGCTATCACCGATTATAAAGGATATAAACTTCTCAACGGCGAAGCATTATTGAAATCAGATCCTGATGTTATTTTGCTTGTAAAACATGGTGCAAGATCAACCAGCATTGATAAGATTTTAGCCATACCGGCAGTTCAAGCAACAACTGCAGCGAAAAATCATGCCATAAAACAGATGGATGCTATGTATTTTTTGGGATTTGGTCCACGTACTGCAGACGCATCAAGAGAGCTTATTGAGATACTTTATGGTGCACATCAAAACGGTAAGAGCTGATAAAAATGGTAGACGGTACATCCAAGATGCATTTACCTAAAGAAAAAGAAGGTAAAAAAATAAACCGTTCAAAGCAGGGGAAGATTTTATTATTAAGCTTAATAATATTCCTTATTTTCAGTATTTTTGGTGGGCTCTTGAATGGTGCAGCAAAGGTTTCTTTCGTTGATCTCCTCCATGTGATACTTACACAAGATTTTTCGGTAAGTAGTAAAACGCGTGATTACCTCGTGCTCATCGACATAAGGCTTCCCCGTGTTATCTTGGGATTATTGATTGGAGCAGCCTTAGCTGTCTCCGGTGTTCTTATGCAAGGGCTTTTTCGTAATCCTCTTGCAGATCCCGGAATTGTAGGTGTATCAGCAGGTGCTGGACTTGGAGCAGTCTTAGCAATTGTTGTCGGCATTGCTTTTCCTGTTTCTTTTGCACCTTTTCTAGAGCCTTATAAAGTTATCATAGGTGCTTTTTTTGGTGGACTTTTATCAACGATTATTCTCTACATAATAGCAACGCATAACAGCTTTACCTCTATTGCAACCATGCTGCTTGCTGGTATTGCTCTTGGTGCATTAAGCAGTGCTGTTGTAGGAACATTGATTTTTGTCGCAAATGACCAACAACTGCGTGATATCACTTTTTGGAGTCTGGGCTCTCTTGCGGGCGCTACATGGTTGAAAGTATGGCTTGTTCTCCCTTTTATCGTTATTGGTCTTCTTTTCTCTCCCTTTTTATCACGAGCACTTAATGCCCTTGCTCTTGGAGAAGCTGTTGCTGGCCATATTGGTTTCCATATTCAACGCGTCAAAAATATTGCTATTCCCCTTGTTGCTCTTATGTGCGGTAGTGCTGTTGCTGTCAGTGGTGGTATTGGTTTTATTGGTATTATTGTTCCTCATATTTTACGTCAACTCATAGGTCCTGATCATCGCTATCTCATTCCTTGCTCTGCTCTCTTGGGAGCAGCATTACTTATTTTTGCTGATATGTTTGCACGCTTAATTGTTGCCCCCGCAGAATTGCCGATTGGGATTGTAACAGCGCTTTTTGGTGCACCTTTCTTTCTATGGATCCTTATATGCAAACGAGGAACAGACTTTTCATGATTGAAGCGACAAATATTTGTGTTCAGCGCGGAAAGAAGCAGATTCTTAAACACATTAATCTTCAAGCTAAAAGTGGTGCTTTTACCATTATTATTGGTCCTAATGGATCAGGAAAAAGTACTTTTATCAAAGCTCTGAGTGGTGAAATTCCTTATAGTGGAAAAATAACCTTAAATGGTTATAATGTATGCCAAACAAAAACTCATGTAATGGCAAAAATGCGGGCTGTACTACCACAATCAACAACGCTCGTATTTCCATTCTTAGTCCATGAAGTTGTAGGGCTTGGCCTTTCTGTAAACCAATTTAGCATTGCCAAAGCCGAATTGCAAAATCTTATCCAGAAAGCTTTAGAGTGCGTTGACCTTTCTGATTATGGCAACCTGTATTATCACCAATTATCAGGTGGAGAACAAGCTAGAGTACAACTTGCCCGTGTACTTTGCCAAGTCTGGAAACCTGTTCATAATGGGATTCCTCGCTGGATGATATTAGATGAACCTATTGCTAGCCTCGATATTCAACATCAAATCATCGTTATGGATATTGCTAAACAATTTGCTCATTCTGGTGGCGGCGTTCTTGCTGTTCTTCATGACCTCAATCTCGCGGCACATTATGCAGATAACATGATCTTGCTCAAGGAAGGTGAGATTTATTGCGAAGGAAATGCAACTAATGTGTTGACAACACAAAATCTCCGCGATGTTTATCATTGTTCTTTAAACGTTTCTGAATTACCTAAAGAAGATATCCCTTTTATACTCCCTCAAACGACATCCTCCTATGAAATTAGATCTCTAGGCTATCGGCTTCAATCTAAAAACTAAAGTCCATAGCAAAATAAAACACGCAAATATTCAAGAATCTTTTTTATTTTTATATGAACTCCTTTTTGTCATCTATCATTAAAAAAGAAGACCAAGCACCCTAAAGATATTTTTGGAAAAAACTACCAGTTTAAAATCTTTCAAGATTTTACGTAACTAAAAACATGTGAAGTTTTGTTTTGCTATCAAACTGTTAGATAATACGAATTTATACAACATAAATATGCGTTTTCCTACTCTTTATATCACTTTTATCTTTATAAAAATGATTCAAGAAATGCGTACAAATGCCTTTGTTATAATAACGGGTGTATTATTATATCTTCTAAGGACCATATAGAAATCAAGTACCTTTCTCCCCTGCATAAAAGATTTATTTGTAGCTTTAATGGTAATGTTTTCTTTATAATACATATACTTTAGCTTATTTGTATAAATAAATATTGATTTACAATGATATTTTTAATTTTCTTTCTCTATTAAAAAATTGTTTATTGGCATATCACAAAGAATTAACCTATTGAATAAAAACTTTAAAATAAACTCAATAACGCTTTTTGTAAGCCCCCTAATGCAAAAACAATGCGGAATATAGGGATGAGGAGAGAGTATAGAAATAGCGTTTGTCTTCTGCTTCATAAGCATAATGATGATTCCACTCAAAGGGGAACTATCATTTACAGATAAAGCCTCCTACCATGGCAATGCAAAGAAATGAAATCGACAACAAGGTGAGAAATATATTTATAAGATGAATTAACTCATACAGGGGTATGCTATTTTTGCACAAAAAACGCTAAAAATATTGTACTTTTTTATGCCTCAGGTTGAATAATTTTATTACCTTCCCCTATCAAAACACCTTATGAAAAAATATATCTCCAGATCTCTTCACGGCACAGTTTAAATGATTTTTAAACATTTTCCCTATGTTATCATATAATTATAAAATAAATTATATTCTTAACTCTTTCTTTCAATCATTTTAAATTTGTTTTTTGACGCTCTCAAGTATTCTATTAACAATATAGATTTCCTTTTCATATGTATAGAAAATAACGCGGAATTGCTCCGCGTTAACAAAATTATCAAGGTGTATAGATTATTATTACTTAAACATACTTATGATTTTATAGCATAGACAACGGTTGTATTAACAGGGCGCGTTTCTGCCTCACCCGTATGGGAAAGAGTTACCTTGTGTGTATGTGCACCAGCAGAAGCTGTTCTCCCTTTCAGGGTTGCATTATAAGTATAATGATTCGGGAGTCTCCCAATATCACCAACGGGCCATCCTACCCCTTGATACTCAAAATTATGCGCATGCTCGCCTGCGTTTTCAATACTCCCAATATGCGTATGTGATTTTATGCTATCTTGTTGTTCATCTGCAAACTTTCTACCACCATCTAAACCCCGACCATTATCAAAGCCGCGTAAAAACATGCCTCTAAAATCAGGAACTTTAAAAGTTTTATTGCTGTCTTTTCCCCATTTATCACCTATTGCCTCGAATAACTGCGGATAATCTTCACGCTTATAGGCCTTACCATCACATAAAAGCCAACCATTTGGCACATTTTGCATAGCAAATGTTGCAATAAATCCAGAGGGGAAACTTTCTATCTTTGGTGGTGTAGGGTTTAATAAATACCAACCCTCATGCTCTTTTATTAAAACACCATTATTGTATACCATTTCATAAATGCCATCTGTTTGAAATTCTCCACCTTCTAATGGTATAACCCCCGTATCAGTGGCTTTATAGATAAGCTTTTCTCCTATATTATTAACAGTTATTGTTGTCACGCCAATATTTACACCACAAGCTTTAAAACGTATGACGATATCATTGTTGTATTTCTTTATAGGCGAAACTGTCTTTAAGGTAATTAATGTTGTTTTATCTTCCAAATTTACTATAAAGCTTGAATTAATAGATCCACCATTATCTGCAAGATATTCGCGCACGCGCTGCATCATCGCCCTTGCACTATCATTAACAGAACTAGGCGGCTGTCCTTCTGCCCAATTAATGATACTATCTGAATAAGCATTTTCATCAGCCTTTAGAGACCAATCATAGATATTAGACATTTTAAATCCCCCATTATTTTCATAGTTTTTCTAACAACTTCTCGTTCTGTGCACTAAAATGTGCTGCCGCTGTTGATTGGTACATCATAACCACTGCACCATCCTTATTTACGCATTTTATCTCTCTTCACTCCTTCCAATTTTATAACCTAAATTCACCAGACGCTTTTCATAACATTAGTATTAATGCTTTCTCTTCTAATGTATAATGTAACCACCTCATCTGAGGTTACTTAATATCTTGTTTTGTTGCTTTGCTGTTGTTATATAATTATTTTTTCAATCTTGCATCTTGTTGCAAAATTTATAAATACTTCCAAAATTTTTCTTATTATGGATTTCATATAACCATTACTGAATGTAATAACTTATCATCCACATAGAAAGTTTCTGACTTAAACATTATCTTTTTTTATTTTTTTCAATAGTTTAAATCTATCTCGTCGATATTTTATACCATATATTTTAAACAAAGAAATTCTATCTTTTGGCTATCATTTGTATTAAAACTTTAAAAATTAGCTTCAAATTTTTTGCATGCTTCATTATGTTTTTATTCACATGCAGATACTTTGTTCTATTTTATTCAATTGATTTCTGAAATTGTGTCACAAGATTAGCACCAATGTTTTTTTTGAATAAGCTTTTGTTCAATCTAAATGTATCACAGAGAATATATTCAATATGGACATTTGCTCCACACTTTCATTGAACTGAAAATGAAATACTTTGAAATACTAAAGAAACACCTCACACCTTCACAAAATTTGAAGGTTGTATCCGATCCGGAAAAAATTAAAAAGCATAACCCAGCCCCTCCCCCAATTTTTATGAACAATATCCTTGTTTTTTAAACGCCCCATAACCAACTTTTCCCCTCCCACACTTAGCACATCCCCCTCTATATATTATTATATGTATATTTTTTTTGCAAGAACAATAAATCATTCTAAACAACATCTTGCAATTATTGGTGTTCTTCTTAATTCAAGGCAATATTATTTTTATAATAAAGATTAGGTATTGTTTCTCGCTTTTATTTATCGCATTCTTAATGCGAACATCCCCCTCATGAAGAATAGAATGCCCCAAACAAAATATAATGATATTGCATATTACGCACTTTTTAAGAAATATTGCTCAAAATATACTCCTTTCATTTTACGACAGCGCACGTCAATGATACAATAGCAAGCCATTATAGATCATCAGCTTTAAGCTTTTGAAGATACAAGTGGAATCCATCATACATTTTGTTGGCTCCCACGTTTTGACAGCCTCACTCTTAGAATGTTCATTAAATGACATTTGGCTTCCTTTCTTCAAGTGCTTTGCCCCATACGCTCCCACTTATGACGTGCAAGGAAGTGTTTTTATACGAAAAGATATATGATGAGAGGATCTTATGGTATTCTGAGTTATTATTTTAATATGAAAAAAATCTCAATCAAAGCCATAAACTATCTACTTTTCCCTGATAATCCGTTTTTAACTTTATTCTGGTTTATAAAAGCTTCAATATCATAGTTTATCACTTCATAATATCTATTTTCACTCTTAAAAACACACCAAAATCGTTTAAAATATATTTTTATGATTGACAATATAGATATTTAAGCCAACCATATTCGTATTAACAAAAATACTTCAAGTGGGAGGAGGCATGCAAATATTAGAATAGATATTGTATCAGTTTTTCAAAATAACTTTTCTTGAGCTGTATTGGGTTTTCTTTGCTACAAAGCAATACTATCCCTATTCATCTGAATGCTCGTGATTGATAATTTGAATACATCTCCATTAACATCGTAACTCCATTAACATCGCAACCTATTTTTGAACTCCGTGTCTATAAGGAAAAAGTTTGTGCAGAAAAATACTCCATCAATCAGTTGTAGCCCCTTTCCCGCTTCACGCAAAATTTATCAACAGAGCCTTCTCTTTTCTGATGTGCGCGTACCATTGCGTGAAATTTCACTGGCTGATGGCAGTGGTGAAAAACCTTTAAACGTCTACGATACTTCTGGCCCCTACACAGATAAAGATATGATCATTGATATTACAAAAGGCCTGCCAGCAATTAGCTTGCCTTGGCTCTCTAAGCGGGATGATACTGAAACTTATCCTGCACGATTAGTTAAACCTGAAGATAATGGATTGACTTCTGATAAAAACCTTACTCCAGCCTTTAAGCAAAAACGTTCTATTTTACGAGCAAAAAATGGCAAAGCAATTACACAAATGGCTTACGCACGCGCAGGCATTATTACCGAAGAAATGGAATATGTGGCTATACGAGAAAATGAAGGATTAGTAGTAAAAGAATGGCAGAATGTACCATCAAATGAAACATTTGCTGGATCAATACCAGAAATTTATACTGCGGAATTTGTGCGCAATGAAATTGCTTGTGGACGCGCCATTATTCCACAAAACATTAATCATCCAGAGTGCGAACCCATGATTATTGGGCGTAATTTTCGTGTTAAAATTAATGCTAATATTGGCAATTCAGCAGTAACTTCATCTATGGAAGAAGAAGTTGATAAAATGGTTTGGGCCATTCGCTGGGGAGCAGATACAGTTATGGATCTTTCTACAGGTCGAAATATTCACAATATTCGTGAATGGATTATTCGAAATTCTCCTGTGCCCATCGGGACTGTTCCTCTGTATCAAGCACTCGAAAAAGTACAGGGTATTGCCGAAAACTTAACATGGGATATTTTCCGTGATACCCTTATTGAGCAAGCAGAGCAAGGTGTTGATTATTTTACCATTCACGCAGGATTAAGATTACCATTTATTCCTATGACCATTGATCGTGTAACAGGTATTGTTTCACGAGGCGGTTCTATTATGGCAAAATGGTGTCTCCATCATCACAAAGAAAGCTTTCTCTATGAACATTTTGATGAAATTTGTGATATTGCACGCACGTATGACATCTCTCTTTCATTGGGGGATGGATTACGCCCTGGCTCTATTGCCGATGCCAATGATGAAGCCCAATTTGCAGAGCTTAAAACCTTGGGAGAATTGACAAAAATTGCTTGGAAAAAGGATGTACAGGTTATGATTGAAGGACCAGGACATGTCCCAATGCACAAAATTAAAGAAAATATGGAGCAACAATTAGATCTTTGTCATGAGGCGCCTTTTTATACTTTGGGACCTCTTACAACGGATATTGCTCCTGGTTATGACCATATTACATCAGCAATTGGTGCCGCTATGATTGGATGGTTTGGAACTGCTATGTTGTGTTATGTAACACCTAAAGAACACCTAGGACTCCCCGATAGGAATGACGTAAAAACTGGTGTGATCACTTATAAAATTGCTGCTCATGCCGCTGACCTTGCTAAAGGTTTACCTAGAGCACAATTGCGCGATAATGCTCTTTCGCGTGCACGATTTGATTTTAGATGGCATGATCAATTTAACCTTTCTCTTGATCCAGAAACAGCCTGTGCCTTTCACGATGAGACAATGCCTAAAGAAGCCCATAAATTAGTGCATTTTTGTTCCATGTGTGGACCAAAATTCTGTTCTATGCGTATTTCCCATGATATTCGTGAGGCAGCTGCAATAAGAAAAACAAAAGGGGAAGGTATGATCGCCATGGCCGAAAAATATCAGAAAAATGGTGACCTTTATATGGAAATTGTTCCTCCTCAAAAAAAGAAAGTAAATAGTTGAAGAACATTCTTATCAAAGGTGCAGGTGTAGGCGGCTTAACAGTTGCCTTTATGTTACAGCAAAAAGGTGCTTCTGTTACTGTATCGGCCCCCCCTCATTCACCTATAGGAAGTGCTAGTTGGTATGCAGGAGGAATGCTTGCACCTTACTGTGAAAGGGAAAGTGCAGAACAAATTGTTGAAGATCTTGGTGTACAAGCTATACAATGGTGGCGTAAAACGCTCCCAAACCTTGTCATACAAAAAGGCACTTTAGTGGTTGCACCTACACGAGATAGAGGAGAGCTTGAACGATTTTCTGTGCGTACGCATAATCACAAAACCGTAGATAATACAGAAATAGCTCATCTTGAACCAGATCTTGCGGAACGTTTTAACTGTGCACTCTTTTATGAAAATGAAGCCCATATTGATCCTCGCAAAGCACTTATGACTTTAAAAGAAAAGCTTCTCAACAATGGAGCCTGTTTTGTTGATGTAGAAATAGCTGAAAAAAAATTTGATATTGTTATTGATGCGACAGGAATAGCACGTTTAGGAAAAGATAAAAATATACGGGGCGTACGCGGCGAAATGCTTCTCGTGCGCTGCACCGATATTAAAATTTCGCGTCCAATTCGTCTTCTTCACCCACGGTTTCCTCTCTACATTGTACCTCGACAAGATAATATTTTTATGATTGGTGCAACGATGATTGAAAGTGACTTTGATGGTGCAATCTCTGTAAGATCAATGATGGAACTGCTCAACGCGGCTTATACTTTACATCCTGCTTTTGCTGAAGCAGAAATTATTGAATCTGGCGTTGGTGTTCGTCCATGTTATCCTAATAACTTCCCTTCTGTGCATAAAGATGGTAACTTTATTTCTATTAATGGATTTTATAGACATGGTTTTCTGTTGTCTCCAGAAATGGCAAAACGAGCAATGGAATTGGCATTGGAATAAAACATGCAAATATTTGTTAATGGTGAAACAGTCCAAACAGAAGTTATGACTCTCGGTCTCTTGCTTGAAGAATTGGGGTATGAAGGAAATTGGCTTGCAACTGCTGTTAACGCTGAAGTTGTTCCCATAGATGCACGAAGCCAATTTGTCTTGCATGAAGGAGATAAAATTGAAATTTTAAGCCCAATGCAAGGAGGCTAAAATTATGCTGAATCTTTATGGACGACAATTCTCTTCCCGTCTTCTATTAGGTACAGCGCAATATCCTTCACCAGCAATCCTTCGTGATGCTATTCATAAATCGAATACGGAAATTGTAACTGTTTCCTTGCGCCGTGAAACTGCAGGTGGAAAACAAGGTGGACAATTTTGGAAATTTCTTCAAGAACTTGGGGTAACAGTGCTTCCTAATACTGCTGGTTGTTATACTGTTAAAGAGGCCGTAACCACAGCCCAATTAGCAAGAGATCTTTTTAAAACGGCTTGGATTAAACTCGAAATTATCGGTAATTCAGACACCTTACAGCCAAATATTTTTTCCTTAATCGAAGCAGCTCAAATTTTAAACAATGAAGGTTTCAAAATTTTTGCCTATACAACGGATGATCTCATTGTTGCTGAAAAACTTTTTGACATTGGTTGCCGTGTTATTATGCCTTGGTGTGCTCCTATTGGTTCTGCCAAAGGACCTCATAATACTGATGGATTGCGTTCTATCCGTGCTTATCTTCCTGATGCTACTCTTGTTATTGATGCCGGCATTGGACGCCCATCACATGCCGCCATTGCGATGGAACTCGGTTATGATGCAGTACTGCTTAATACCGCAGTTGCTAAAGCAGGTGATCCTGTCTTAATGGCTGAAGCATTTTCTAAAGCTGTTCAAGCAGGACGTATGGGATATAAAGCTGGCATGATCGAAGCACGCAGTGTAGCAGTCCCTTCAACGCCAATCATTGGAAAAGCAGTATTTTCATGAAACTGGATCCATTTTACCTCATCGTTGATAACGCTGATTGGATTGAACGTTTGCTTCCTCTTGGTATCAAGCTCGTACAATTGCGTATGAAACATGAAAATCAACAACTAATCCGTCAACATATCAAGCGTGCAAAAAACATATGCAATAAATTGGGAGCACAATTAATTATTAATGATCATTGGGAAATAGCAATTGATGAAAAGTGTAATTTTATTCATCTGGGACAAGAAGACCTAAGCAATGCTGATCTTCACGCAATTCGTAAAAGTGGTATAAAAATTGGTCTTAGTACACATGATGAACATGAATTGGATATCGCACTCTCTGCTAATCCTGAGTATATTGCACTTGGTCCTATTTATCCGACAATCTTAAAAAAAATGAAATGGATGCCGCAAGGACTAGAAAAAATCAAACAATGGAGAAAGCGGATTGGTGTTTTACCTTTGGTGGGTATTGGTGGTTTAACACCAGAACGCGCAGTTGGTGTTTTAAAAGCAGGAGCAAATAGTGCTGCTGTTGTGACTGATATTATCCTCCATAAAAAACCTGAAGAGCGTGTACAACAGTGGATAAAAGTGACACAAACATGGCGTTGATACCTTCCATTCTTATTGTTGCGGGCACTGATCCAACAGGAGGTGCTGGTATTGTTCGTGATATAGAAACCTCTGCGCATTTTCAAATAAAAGCAAATTTAGCAATTACTTGTGTTAACGTACAAGATGATAATCGCGTTGTCGAAATCATTCCAATGCGTGGAGACCTCGTCGCTGCGCAAATGCGTGCTGCCCTAGAAGCAAATCCAATAAGCGCAATAAAAATCGGTATGACGGGGACAAAAGAAATTATAGCAGCAATCTGTAACGTACTCAAAGACTATCCCCATGTTCCAGTTATTTTGGACCCTGTACTTGTCGCTTCATCAGGAGGAAAACTAATAACGGAAACAATCATCGACACTATGATCGATAAACTGCTTCCTCATGTTGATCTTTTAACACCGAATAGAGAAGAACTCGCTCTTCTTAGCCAAAGTCCATTGGCATCTCATGATAAGCAAGCAATACAACAAGCAAAAAAACTTTTGTCATTGGGAGCTCGCTCTATTTTAGTAAAAGGGGGACATGCGGAGGGGCCTCTTGCAATTGATAGCTTCATTGACAAAACTGAAGTCATAAATATCTCTACTCCACGTTTAAAAGGAACAATGCGAGGAACAGGTTGCATTCTCTCAAGCGCTATTGCAGCGCATTTAGCATTAAATGAACCTCTCATTTCAGCGGTAAAAAAAGCAAAAGAATATATCCACACATTGCTTTTAACCCATTGTAAAAATAGTTTATAACGTCTTAGTATTTTCTCATGTAAAAGTAATATTTATATATTTCAATTAATATATTTAATTTTTTTAATAAAAGTTATTAAAAAAATATAATAATATAAAATTTATAATTAATCCTATAAATAAAATACTACAAAATTCACTTTCATTAAGTATTAAATATAGAATATAATGATAAAAAATATTATCACACCACTTGCATTCAGTAAAAAAATCTTTTATTATGAATGAGTTTAGTCTGTTTAAAAAGTTGAAATAGCGCAATTTAAACAAATTGTACATTTAAAGATGTATATAATAGCGAACACTCGCATTTTACGATTTGCCTTTTTTGTGAAAAGAGAGAATTTTATCGGCGTTCTTATACATTAATGGCTAGCGAATACATTTAATAAAACTTGAAGGATAATTTTGTTTGATCTATAATCGCTAGATCATTAGAAAAAGTAAAATGTTAAATCAAACGCCGTGCTCAATTTCCTATGAAGAACTCTTAAACTTTTATAAAGAAAGTGGTGCGGATGCCGTTCTGACGGATTTCCCTATTGATCGTTTTAAGCAGTCTGCTTGTTCAGAGAGAAAATTAATATCTGTCGTGAACATTTCTCATAATCAACAAGCATCTGCCAAAACATCTCCAACCGTAAAATTAGATCATCATCAGCTGCATAACTCTAGGACTATACAAAATGAATCCACAGCTATAGAGAGTGCAAAAAGTGCCAAGACACTTGATGAATTAAAATCTGCTCTCCTTGCATTTAATGGCTGTTCATTAAAATTGACAGCAAAAAATACCTGTTTTTCAGATGGAACAGCAGGAAGCCCCCTGATGCTTATAGGCGAAGCACCAGGACGAGACGAGGATATACAAGGAATTCCTTTTGTGGGAAAAGCCGGGATGTTGCTTAATAAAATCCTCGCATCAATTGGCTTAACAAGAAATAATGTTTACATTGCCAACACTATTCCTTGGCGTCCGCCAGGAAATCGTACACCAACACCAAGAGAAGTTGCCTTGTGCCGCCCTTTTATTGAACGGCACATTTATTTAGCGCGTCCTCGTGTTCTTATAGCACTAGGAGGCGTTGCTGCACAGTTTCTTACTGGATCTCAAAATGGGATTATCCGAACAAGAGGGAAATGGCATATCTATGAAAGCGAGGATAATATAAAAATACCTGTTATGCCAACTTTCCACCCAGCTTACCTTCTTAGAACCCCTAGTCAAAAGAAGCTTACATGGATAGACTTCTTAGAAGTAAAAAATCGCCTCGACAGCCTTTTGTAATTCTTTAATCCTATATTGCTTCTAAAATTAACACACCCTTCTTTAACTCTTAAAATACAAATGGGAAAAAACTATGAAACAGCCAATAACATCTATTTATCGTTTGGAAGACTACCAACCAACCCCTTACGTTATCCCTAAAACACAACTTTCTTTCCAATTAGCACCGACAAAAACCTATGTTACAGCCATATTGTCTATTGAATCCCGTCACGATACAAAAGAATTAACACCTCTTGTTCTTTCTGGTGATGATCTTACTTTAATTTCCGTTTCTATTAATGATGAGATATTAGCCCCAAACACTTATAAAGTGACGCCTTCACGTTTAGAAATTACAACGCCACCAACGGTTCCTTTTACATTGAAATTGGTTACGGAACTGAATCCTGAAAGCAACCGCCAACTTATGGGGCTTTATCTTTCAAATGGTGTTTATTGCTCACAATGCGAATCGGAAGGTTTTCGTCGTATTACTTATTTTTACGACCGCCCAGATGTTCTTTCTACCTATAGAGTGAAAATTGAAGCAGATACCCAAACAATCCCAATCTTGCTTTCAAATGGTAATCTGGTGGAAACAGGAACTTTAGAAAATAATCGCCATTTTGCCATTTGGGAAGATCCTTATCCCAAACCATCTTATCTCTTTGCTTTAGTAGGTGGAGATCTTGATAAGTTAGAAGACCATTTTACAACTGTATCTGGACGACGTATCGAGCTTGGTATCTATGTAGAAAAAGGAAAAACCGAACGCGCAACCTATGCAATGGATGCTCTTAAACGTTCCATGCGTTGGGATGAACAATGTTTTGGGCGCGAATATGATCTTGATGTTTTCAATATTGTTGCTGTGTCCGACTTTAATATGGGAGCAATGGAAAACAAAGGCCTTAACGTTTTTAATGATAAATATGTTCTTGTCGATCCTGAAACAGCAACCGATCAGGATTATAGAAATGTTGAACGTGTCATTGCACATGAATATTTTCATAATTGGAGCGGTAATCGTGTTACCTGTCGCGATTGGTTTCAACTCTGTTTAAAAGAAGGATTCACTGTTTATCGTGATCAGGAATTTTCATCAGATCAAAATGTACGCAGCCTACAGCGAATTGAAAATGTAAAAGCATTAAAAGCAACGCAATTTGCAGAAGATGCAGGACCTCTTGCGCATCCTGTGCGTCCTCGTCAATATAGCCAAATTAATAATTTTTACACAACAACTGTTTATGAAAAAGGTGCTGAAGTTGTTCGCATGATACGGACTATTTTAGGTCCTACTCTTTTTCGTAAAGGCACTGATCTTTATTTTCAACGTCATGATGGACAAGCTTGTACAATTGAAGATTTTATTACCTGTTTTGCTGAAGTGTCTGGTCAAGACTTCTCCCAATTCATGCTATGGTATGAACAGGCAGGAACACCCAATGTAGAAATCGATAGTCATTATAGCGATGGTGTTTTAACAATTCATGCAAAGCAACATATTCCCGTTACCCCACAACAAAAAACAAAAAAGCCCATGTTTATCCCTATCGCTTTTGGACTCCTAGGACCTAACGGAGAAAACCTCACCTATGAAGCAGATACAAATATTCAATCAGATGTTATGCTTTTATCCAAGGAAAGCCAAACCTTTACATTAAAGGGACTGCGTGAAAAACCCGTTTTATCACTGCTGCGAGACTTTTCAGCACCAATCATTCTACACACTCCATTCAATGAAAGAGAACTTATTTTTCTTGCACAACATGATGACAATCACATCAATCGCTGGCAATCTCTTAATCATTTAATGACGCAAGCTTTGATTCAAAGCATTCAAGATAAAACACAAGAAAAAGCAACACTCCCTTCTGCTTTGCTAAAGCTGATTGAAACGATCATAACAGATGAAACCTTAGAGCCTGAATTTCGTGCCTTCTGTTTAAATTTACCTAGTGAAGTTGAGCTTGCTCATACAATCGGTAAAAATATTGACCCAGATCGTATTCATTATGTCCGCAATCAGTTTTTAGTTTCACTTGCACAAACTCACCAAGAGCTCTTAACAAAACTCTATGGACAAATGCAAACCCAAGAGCCCTATTCACCAAACACTGCACAAGCTGGAAAGCGAGCATTAAAGAATATCATACTGGATTACCTTTCCATTGCTGAAGCCAATCCAAATCGAGCTGCTATACAGTATGCAACAGCTGATAATATGACTGACCGTATGGCGAGTATCGCTGTTCTCGTGAAGCGTTTTAATGAAAATGAGCAGGCACAAAATGCCTTAAATGATTTTGAAAACAGCTATCAGAATGACCCTTTGGTCATGGATAAATGGTTTTCTATTCAAGCAATGGTTGCTGGCACATCAACACTCGAAAATGTTCAAAAGCTCATGCAACACCCGCTATTTTCAAAGGATAATCCTAATCGTGTACGATCTCTGATCGGTGTCTTTGCCTCTAACAACCTAACAGGCTTTAACAGAGTTGATGGTGCCTCCTATGATTTTCTTTGCCAAATCATTTTAGAAATTGACAAAAAAAATCCACAGCTTGCTTCACGATTATTAACAACTTTGCGCTCTTGGCGACAATTAGAATCTATTCGGCAACGAAAACTTGAAATGGCATTAAAAACGATTGCTGCCGCGCCAAAATTATCAAGCGATGTTTCTGATATCATCAACCGTCTGCTTACTTGAAACAAAAAATTATTTTAAATCAATATGCTATAATATTTTTTAAAATAAATTCTATAAACTATTCGATCATCATTAAATCTATAAACAGGCAATCTAAGCCTGTTTATAGATCACGTTTAAAGTACTTTTTTCTTTTCATATTCCAAAATCATAAAAGTAAAATTATTTTTTTTTAAAAAAAGACTGGACAGAAGACTCCTGTTTTGATTCATTGCACTCGATGGGGTTACTATGAATATCGAAGCAGTTTTTAAATCACATTATTCCAGAATTAAAGGAACGCGAGATGGCTAAATTGGACGCATATAATGCGCCAAGGGAGGTGTATGCTGATTCAAAATCAAGCGCTCAAAGTCGCAAGGAGCGGACAGAGCGTACCAATCTGTTTTCTGGTTCTGCCTATAAAAAACTTCTTTTTATTGAACCTTGGCTGCGACGTTCACTCCCATTTGTAATTCTTGCATTTCTTGTTATACTAGCAGCAATCCGTTTCCTATCAATCTATGATTGGCGCAACACAATTGATAAAAACACGCATTCTACCATCGCTCTCTTAGCTTCTCATATTACCAATACAATCGACCGTGACTTACTTGCCGCCACTCGACAAGGAAAAGCTGCTGCTCTTTCTCATAATCATTTACAAAATATCCTGACTAATTTTCGTAACAAAGGTTTTATAAAAACCAGCGCTGTTATTGCTATTGTCGATCAAAAAGGCAATGTCCTAGCTTCATCAAGTTCCGAGATTGTCTTAGGAAAACCCTTACAGAATTTTACCTCTGAAAGCATTACTTTACAAGCTCTAGGAAAACATGCTGGAATCATGAAAATTACAATAGGAAAAGATATTCCTGCTCTCGCTTCCTTTCAGCAAACAGAAAATGGACAATATGGGGTATTCATCAGTGAAAAAATGCAACATATTTACATGGAATGGCGGAAAGCTCTCTCGTTAAATATAACCATGTTCATTGGAACTAGTGGCGTTATCCTTGCTCTTCTTTATGCTTATTACAACCAAATTGTACGAGCACGCAAAACAGATCTTGTTTCAGAAAAAATTCAAAACCGTATTGATATGGCAATGATGCGTGGACGCTGTGGACTATGGGATTGGAATATGGCAAGTGGACGCGTCTACTGGTCACGAGCAATGTACGAAATGCTCGGCTATGTCCCTCAAGATGCATTGCTCTCAATTTCCCAAATTAGCGCCATTATCAATCCAAATGATGCGAATTTTTTTGACCTTGCTCAGGAATTAATGAGCGGTAAAAAAAAGCATATCGATATTAACGTTCCTATGCGTCATGCTGATGGTCATTATGTATGGATGCGCATTCGTGCCGAAGTTACTGAAGAAGAAGAACCCCATTTGGTTGGTATTTCCTTCGATATTAGTGAACAGCAACAATTGGCTGAACAAACAGCGCAAGCCGACCTTCGTATCCGTGATGCGATTGAAAACATTTCAGAATCTTTCGTCTTGTGGGATGCTGAAGGACGTTTAGTCATGTCCAACAGCAAATTTTGCGAATATGCCGCTATTCCTAAACAAATTCTCCAATCAGGTATCCAACGTGCAACCGTCGAAGCCATGGCACGCCCTGCACTCAGTGAATATCCCCTTAAAGATGATGGTACTGGTAACTTAACCAGTATTCGCCAAACGGCAGATGGTTGTTGGCTCAAAATTAACGAACGACGAACCCAAGATGGAGGATTGGTTTGTATTGGTACTGACATTTCTGAGCTTAAACAACAACAGGAAAAATTTGAAGACAGTGAAAGGCGTCTTTTTTCTTTCATTCAAGAACTCAAGCGCGCGCGAGGGAGTGCTCAACAACGCGCAACAGAAGTTGAAAAACTTAATAAAAGTCTGAAAGCAGAAAAAGAACGCGCCGAAAGTGCTAATAAGGCTAAATCAGAATTTTTAGCCAATATGTCTCATGAATTGCGCACGCCTCTGAATGCTATTCTTGGTTTTTCAGATATCATGTTGCAATCGACTTTTGGTCCTCTTGGTTCACAACGCTATAAGGAATATATGCATGATATTTACAATTCAGGAACCCATCTTCTAACCCTTATCAATGACATCCTTGATATGTCAAAAATCGAAGCAGGAAGATTTACGCTTGATTGTAAAAATACCGATCTTGAGCCCATCATTAGTGAAGCAGTACGAACACTAACACCTCAAGCTCAAGAAAAAAATATTGTTGTTACAACAAACATTACCCCAGAACTTCATGCTGAAGTTGATGGTCGTGCAATGAAACAGATTTTCCTTAATCTCATCTCTAATGCCGTTAAATTTACGCCTTCTGGCGGAAATATTGATGTCTGCGCTTTCAAGAAAAAAAATAACCTTATTTTTAAAATTACAGATACAGGCGTTGGTATTCCCCAATCAGCAATTAAAAAACTTGGGCAACCTTTTGAACAAGTCGAAAATCAGCTCACTAAATCTCATACGGGCTCAGGTCTTGGATTAGCCATTTCACGCTCCTTGCTAGAACTCCACAAAGGAAAACTTGAAATTACTTCAAAAGAAATGAAAGGAACAACTGTAACGATTATAATGCCCATCACACAAAGTTAAATTTTTCCATTTTGTTCCCGTTGTAGTAAAATCTGTTTCCGTTTTTCCCCCCAACGATACCCTGAAATAAAACCATTTTTACGCACAACACGATGACACGGAATGATAATAGCCAATTCGTTACGTGCACAGGCATGAGCAACGGCACGAAAAGCTTTCGGCATACCAATACGGCATGCTAAGATCTCATATGAAATTGTTTCACCACATGGTATATCACATAATACTGCCCATACTTGTCGTTGAAAAACTGTACCATTTATATCTAAGGGAAAATTATATTTTTTTACCAGCTTAGGTGTTTCTATCATGGCTATAATATGGGCAACTTCTCTCTTAAATGTATTGTCACCTACAACTTGTTGTACATCACCAAAGCGTATCGTAAACTCCTGTAATAATTGCTCTATAGTGTCTCCTAACGCTATATGACAAATCCCTTTTTGAGACCTAGCCACCAAAAGCTTTCCTATTGATACATCTTTCAGACAGAATACTCTCGTTTGGGAAATATTCAGCATTTTAGCCTTCTTTATATTTTAAAAAGTTTTGAACATCATCCATAAAGTAAAGGGAGAGTATTCACTATCTTTTAAAAACAAACAAAATCATTCTGAAATTATCTCCTTAGCCATTGTATTAAATACACTCTCACCTTTTTATGAAATGGAAAGATACATAGATTGACTTTCTTCCTACCCTAAGACGGAAACTTCGACCAGAGCTGATCTATCAACAATCTTGCTTTTTATATAACAGATTCCAACTGAACCCATTTGATATGGTTTATTTCATAAGCTCTCTACAGACAAATCCTGCTCTGAATTCTATCATACACTCTAACAAAAACACCTTAATGTGGTAAATTTTCATACCTTATATCACAACTCTAAACGGCAGTATTTTACGGAACAACACGATAAGCTTCCCATTTTATTTTACGAAATCCCATCGAACCATAAATAATAGCTTATGTTTTACAAGCAACAGAAAAAGCGCGTGCTCTCTTAAGCAAAAAACGTCATAAAACACAAAGAAAGTATGCCGGCAATGGATTGGAAAGATGTTCCGGCTTTTTATGCTCCACAGTATGCTTGAATATTCTAATTTGTTGGAGCACTGTTATTATTTTTTATCAAAGGTCATACTTTTGATAAACTGACGAGATGACTCAACTCAAAAAAGAAATTTATCTTCAATTTTATGAAAAAAAGCATGGAAAAGGTATTTTAATGCTTACTTTCTTTTTCACTTAACTTATAAAATGACGGTAGCCTCAGAACTAAAATATTTTGCCCGCAACAATCACACACAGATATTTGTCATAGGAAAAAGTCATGCCCAAACGCACAGATATAAAATCTATTCTTATCATCGGAGCAGGACCTATTATCATTGGTCAGGCATGTGAATTTGATTATTCAGGCACTCAAGCCTGTAAAGCATTAAAAGAAGAAGGTTACCGAATTATTTTGGTAAATTCTAATCCTGCCACGATTATGACAGATCCAGATCTAGCTGATGCAACTTATATAGAGCCCATTACTCCTGAAATAGTTGCCAAAATTATTGCTCACGAGCGTCCCGATGCCCTTTTGCCCACTATGGGAGGACAAACAGCCCTCAATACTGCTTTATCATTAAAGCGTATGGGTATTCTAGACCGCTATCATGTTGAAATGATAGGAGCCAATGCTGATGCTATTGATAAAGCTGAAGATCGTGCTTTATTCCGCCAAGCGATGGCAAAAATCGGTTTGGAAACGCCACGCTCTATGTTAGCCAATGCAACAGAACTGAAAGAAGAAAATCGCCAACAACACGCAAAAACGTGTGCTGAACTTAAAGCAAAACTTTCTGGTGCTGCGCTTGACAAAGCACTCGAAGAACTTGAGCGCAACTGGCGACATACCGAAGCTGATCGCAAACAACATTATATCGCTCATGCAACAGCAAAAGCAGTTCAAGCTCTTGATGTTGTTGGGCTTCCAGCTATTATTCGTCCTTCATTCACCCTTGGTGGAACTGGTGGTGGAATCGCTTATAACCGCTCTGAATTCTATGAAATTATTGAACGTGGGCTTGAAGCTTCACCAACAACAGAAGTATTAATTGAAGAAAGTGTTTTAGGGTGGAAAGAATATGAGATGGAAGTTGTTCGTGATAAGAACGACAACTGTATCATCGTTTGTTCTATTGAAAACATTGATCCAATGGGGATTCATACCGGTGATTCGATCACTGTAGCACCTGCTCTCACCTTAACCGATAAAGAATATCAATGTATGCGTAATGCTTCGATTGCTGTTTTGCGAGAAATTGGTGTTGAAACGGGGGGATCCAATGTACAGTTTGCTGTCAATCCTGAAAATGGGCGCCTCATTGTTATTGAAATGAATCCGCGTGTTTCTCGCTCTTCAGCGCTTGCCTCAAAAGCAACGGGGTTTCCCATTGCCAAAGTAGCGGCTAAACTGGCTGTTGGTTATACACTTGATGAATTAAAAAATGATATCACGGGTGGTGCAACACCAGCATCATTTGAACCTTCTATTGACTATATTGTGACAAAAATTCCTCGTTTTGCGTTCGAAAAATTTCCCGGTTCATCACCTGTCCTCACAACTGCGATGAAATCTGTAGGAGAAGTCATGGCAATTGGACGCACTTTTCAAGAATCGTTACAAAAAGCACTCCGTGGACTTGAAACAGGGCTTACGGGTCTTGATGAAATTGTGATTCCAGAGCATGCTGAAGGTGATGAAAAAAGTTCTATACGCTCAGCCATTGCCATACCAAGCCCTGATCGTCTACGCTATATTGCTCAAGCCATGCGCACAGGCTTACCCTTAAATGAGATTCACCAAATTAGCAAAATTGATCCGTGGTTTTTAGAACAAATAGCCTCCATCATTGAAATGGAGCAGCGTATCCGCATTCATGGATTACCCCAAGACGCAGATAATTTACGTATGTTAAAAGCTATGGGCTTTTCAGATGCGCGATTAGCCTCCCTTACAGGGAAAGAACCCGATTATATCGCAGCTTTACGTAAATCACTGAATGTTAAACACGTCTTCAAACGGATTGATACTTGTGCCGCTGAATTTTCTTCTCCTACAGCCTATATGTATTCAACATATGAAGTTCCCTTTGCAGGTGTAGAGCACTCGGAAGCACACGTTTCTGAACGCAAAAAAATTGCTATTTTAGGCGGTGGACCAAACCGCATTGGGCAAGGTATTGAATTTGATTACTGTTGCTGCCACGCTGCTTTTGCACTGCGTGATGCAGGATTTGAAGCGATTATGATTAACTGTAATCCTGAAACAGTTTCAACCGACTATGATACCTCTGATCGCCTTTACTTTGAATCTTTAACAACAGAAGACGTTATCGCTATTTTAGAAGCAGAACAGGAAAAAGGAGATTTGGTTGGAGTCATCGTCCAATTTGGCGGACAAACACCCTTGAAATTGGCAAGCGCTCTAGAAAAACACAATATCCCCATCCTAGGTACTTCACCTGACGCTATCGACTTAGCAGAAGATAGAGACCGCTTTCAAAAACTGTTATTTAAACTTAATTTAACACAACCTCAAAATGGTATTGCCCACTCCATTGAACAAGCACGCCTCATTGCTCACGAACTAGGCTTCCCCTTGGTTGTACGTCCCTCTTATGTTTTAGGAGGACGTGCTATGCAAATTATCCGTGATGAACGTAGCTTACAAAATTATTTACTTGAGAGTGTCCCCGAATTAATTTCAGAAGATATCAAAGTCCGTTATCCTAACGACACAACAGGACAAATCAATATATTGCTTGGTAAAAATCCGCTTCTCTTTGATACCTATTTAACAGAAGCAATTGAAGTAGATGTTGATTGTCTATGTGATGGTAACGAAACACTAATCGTTGGTATTATGGAACATATTGAAGAAGCTGGTATCCACTCTGGTGATTCAGCATGTTCTCTACCAGTCCATACGCTCTCAAATAAAATAGTTACTGAATTAGAGCGCCAAACCAAAGCATTAGCACAAGCACTTCATGTTCGCGGCTTAATGAATGTACAATATGCTATAAAAGATGACACCATTTATGTCTTAGAAGTCAATCCCCGTGCTTCACGTACTGTCCCATTTGTTGCAAAAACGATTGGTCGCCCTATTGCTAAAATGGCTGCACGTATTATGGCAGGAGAAACGCTTCATGATGCTCTTGAAGCTTATGGTGGATTACCTTCTTTGCAAAAAAAACAACATATTGCCGTCAAGGAAGCAGTATTTCCTTTTGCTCGTTTTTCAGGTGTTGATACACTTCTTGGTCCAGAAATGCGCTCAACCGGTGAAGTTATGGGTCTTGACTATGAATTTTCGCTTGCTTTTGCTAAAGCCCAACTTGGAGCTGGTGTAAAACTCCCTAAAGAGGGAACTTTGTTCGTTTCTGTAAGGGATGAAGATAAAAAACGCATCTTAAATCCTGTAAAACGTTTAACTGAGCTTGGCTTTTCTGTTGTCGCCACAAGTGGAACACAAAAATTTCTCACCGAACACCACGTTGAAGCAAAAAAAATCAACAAAGTTCTAGAGGGACATCCCCATATTGAAGACGCTATTCGTAATCGCCAAATTCAATTAATTTTTAATACAACTAGCACTGCCAGTGCCATCTCAGACTCAAAATCATTACGTTATGCAGCACTCATGCAAAATGTTCCCTATTATACAACAATAGCTGGAGCCGAAGCCGTCGTAGAAGCGATCAAAGCACTCAAAAAAAGGCACCTTGAGGTACGTTCACTACAAAGTTATTTTAGTTGAATTTTTTTCTACTTAGCAAAATGTACACTGTTTTCTTATTTTTTCTTTATATAAAAATTGATTAAGACTTGCTTTTTGTTCTAAAAACTTTTATAGAGGTTTCATCGAATTTTCGGTTACGTGACTTTCTTTCCTGTGCAATCTGCACTTTCGGCGAAACTTCTCCCACCTAATTTCGATCTACAACCGTATTGAAGAAATGAAAGCTTCAATGCTCAATATAATTATATATTCTAAGGAGTTTCCTATGTCTACAGGAACAGTTAAGTGGTTTAATACAACAAAAGGTTTCGGATTCATTCAGCCTAGCGATGGTAGTGCAGATGTATTTGTACACATTTCTGCCGTCGAGCGTTCAGGTCTAAACAGTCTTAATGAAGGGCAAAAAATCTCTTATGATGTTCTTCAAGATCGTCGTTCAGGAAAATTTGCCGCTGGTAACCTTGCAGCACTTTAAAGTTTAAATGCTGCAATATTTTATTTAGAAATCTTCGTCTGTAAAGACGAAGATTTTTTTATTTTGTATAAAGCATTATTTTACCTTGTTAAAATAAAAGACTGCTTATCTCCTTTGCACAATTTATCAAACCTCTCTTATACTTCCTCAAAAACTTTCATAAAATCTACGAAGAGATTATCTTGTAAAAGATCTCAAAAAAGAAGAATATAAAGCCCGTGTAAGAGTATTTTGGAAGTTTTTTATTGCATACAATATAATCTCTTATAGAATATCCTTAAAGCAATAACCATTTGTTGATATAATATAAGGATTTAAAATTATGGCTTTTATTGCCGACAAACTGTCTCGTATCAAACCTTCTGCAACAATTGCTGCTTCTCAAAAGGCCCGTCATTTAAAAGCATTAGGGCGAAATGTTATTGCTTTAAGTGCTGGAGAGCCAGACTTTGATACCCCAGACAACATCAAAAACGCGGCTATTGAAGCTATTCGAAGGGGAGAAACAAAATACCCTCCCATATCTGGAATTCCAGAATTGCGCCAAGCAATTTCTGCAAAGTTTAAAAGAGAAAATAACCTTCTTTACCAACCAGAACAAATTATTGTTGGTACTGGTGGAAAACAAATTCTCTTTAATGCATTCATGGCAACTTTGAATAAAGGAGATGAGGTTATCATTCCATCCCCTTATTGGGTTAGTTATCCAGAAATGGTCGCACTCAACGATGGTACGCCTGTCTTTTTAGAAACAAAAGCCGAATTTTCTTATAAACTCCAACCACAAGAGCTAGAAGCTGCCATTACCCCCAAAACCAAATGGTTCATCTTTAACTCTCCTTCAAATCCATCAGGTGCCGCTTATACACATAATGAATTGAAAAAACTTACAGATGTTTTAGTAAAATATCCTCATGTTTATATCCTTTCCGATGATATATATGAACATCTCACATATGAGGGTTTTACCTTTGTGACTCCAGCTCAAGTAGAACCAGCGCTTTATGAGCGTACACTCACAATGAATGGTGTTTCTAAAGCCTATGCGATGACGGGATGGAGAATCGGTTATGCAGGCGGACCACAAGAATTAATTAAAGCCATGGATACCATTCAAGGACAGCAAACATCTGGAACAAGTGTCATTTCACAATGGGCTGCGGTTGAAGCACTTAACGGACCACAAGACTTTATTGCTAAAAATAAAAGTATTTTTCAAGCACGCCGTGATCTCGTTGTCTCCATGCTAAATCAAGCTCCTGGCATTTACTGTCCAACGCCTGAGGGTGCTTTTTATGTTTATCCTTCTTGCACCGGACTTATTGGAAAGAAAACACCCAATGGTCAACGTATTACGAATGATGAAGACTTTGCCATAGCGCTTCTAGAAACAGAAGCTGTTGCTGTCGTCCAAGGATCTGCTTTTGGACTTGGATCAACTTTTCGTATTTCTTATGCAACATCAGAAGAATTACTTGAAAAAGCTTGTATACGTATACAGCGTTTTTGCAACAGTTTAATTTAAAATTTTTAATATCATCTCTTGTGATTGTTTTTTGCCGAATGTTAGTATATCCGAGAAAATATCTGAAACTGTGTCACGAAATCTATCGATTCAGCAAAAATATCTATGAATAAACACAAAAATAGATGCTGTAGATAAAGATCAAAAAAATTTAGCTATCAAATAAATGAATCGGTCTATTATCATAAGAGATGACAAGCCTATTCTACTTTCTCCATTCAATTTATAACTCTAAAAAAGACCGAGCACTTTTAAACACAATTGCCCTTATAATCAAAGGCCCTTACAATAAAATCTCTTCTATTTCTCAGCTTCTTCTTCGTCCTAAAACGAAGAAGAAGCCACCTCCCATCGTTGTGTAAGCAATCCAGTTTCCTTTAAGTTCTATTTAATAACTACTTGATTTACTTCATAGGCTTTATGAACAAGACCTGCCTTAAATATTCACCTCACATTCTAATAAAAAGCACTTCATGTATAAGGTTTTAAATATTTTATATCACACCCCTAAAAGACAGACTTTTACAGTACAATAGAATATCCCCTCTCAAACTCCTCATTGAATTTTAGTATTCTTAAAAAAATTGTTGGATATCCACCAGTTTCGAAATTTTTTCTTTATCATCTTCCCATATATTGCAATTTCTAGGGACTCTTTCAAAAATTAAAAAAAAGCCGGACATATGTCCGGCAAATTTGGAAGATCCTCAGAGATAAAATCAATCTGATAGATCTTCGTAAGGGAACACTCAAGAAAACGAAACTGGGAGGCAACATAATCAAGAGATAGTATTCTATGTCATTTTATAAGGAAAAGCACAATAAAGACTTAAGCGTATCTGCTATGCAATAAACACATAGCTTTAAATTTGTCTCCATCATGTACCACTCTCTTTAATTAAATAGTAAAAATGTTAACTACACCATCACACGATTGTCCATTTTTCAATATATAATAGCTCTCACGTTTGCTAGCATTTGTAAAAAAACATTTATCCCTCTTTTCAAAAATATTTACCCGTACGGACTCCCTCCACTTTTAATGTGCAACAAATAATTTTAATTGATTCAATATAGGCAAATTTGAAACGAAAGAATATTACGGGAGTCTCAAGTTGCAAAATAGCTAATTATTCCTTATAAATTAAGATATTAATATTAAAAAGACCACTGGCGAGCTTTTAAAAAAATATAATCTCGAAAAGCATTTAACCTTGCCAAATTCTTTAAATTATAAGGATAACAAAAAAAAGTATCAAAAGAAGGAATATCAACCATATCAGGAAAAAGACGCACTAAATGCTCATCATTATTGACGATATAATCAGGAAGCACAGCAATCCCAAGATCACGCATAAGCGCATTCTTTATTGAGATGATATTGTTGATTTGTAAAACTGAAACGCGCAATGATCCATCACTTCTACCAGCCTTTTCCAACCAATTTAAACCAGACAAATAAGGTGGAACAGGTTCACCGAACGAAATAATACGATGCTCATCGAGATCAGACAATTTTTCCGGCTTTCCATAATTTGCAATATACTTTTCCGAAGCATAGACATGCATATGAATTGTAAAGAGTTTTCTTTGTATAAGATCAGGTTGTTTGGGTTGATGTAAGCGAACAGCACAATCCGCATGACACATTGTCAAATCAAGCTCTTCATCGGAAAGCAAAAGCTGAACCTGCATATCAGGATAAAGACTAAGAAATTCTGGCATACGCTCTGCAATCCACCCTGCCCCCATTCCAAAGGTCGAGGTCACACGCAAGTGCCCCGTTGGTTTTGCATAGCTTTCACTTAATTGCAAACGCACACTTTCAAGCTTCATCAAAACATCATGAGCTGTACGATAAAGAGTTTCTCCCTGTTCTGTAAGAATCAAACCACGCGCATGACGTTGAAATAAGGATACCCCAACCTCTTGTTCTAAAGCCGAAACCTGTCGTGAAACGGCTGATTGAGATAAATGAAGTTTTTGAGCAGCATGCGTAAAAGATCCCGCTTCTGCTGCAGCGTGAAAAACCCTTAACTTATCCCAATCCAACGGTGGCGCCACAATTAATTCTACCTCTATATTCTCTATGTTCTCAATGAGTGACTAACGCTTGGGTATATCCAAAAACCGTTCTGCTTCCAACGCTGCCATACATCCTCTTCCCGCAGCTGTTACAGCTTGGCGGAATGTTTCATCTGTCACATCCCCAGCAGCAAAAACACCAGCAATGCTTGTTGCTGTTGAGTCGGGTGCTGTCCATAAATAGCCGCCTCGTTTTTGTTTCAGCTGTCCTTCAAACAGAGAAACAGCAGGATCATGCCCAATGGCAATAAATATGCCCTCTGCATTCACTTTCATCTCGTGACCTGTCTTAACATTTTTCAGACGTGCCCCTGTTACAACAGCGCCCATTGAATCTTGAGCTGGCAGCCCCACAATTTCTTCAACCACATGATCCCAAAGAACACGCACATTATTACAAGCCAGCAACCTATCTTGTAAAATTTTTTCTGCCCGAAACTGCCCCCGCCTGTGAACCACGCTTACACTTTTAGCCAAATGCGATAAATAAAGTGCTTCTTCAACAGCCGTATTTCCTCCTCCTACGACAATAACGTCCTTATCACGATAAAAAAAGCCATCACATGTAGCACAAGCGGAAACACCTCCGCCCATAAAGGTCTGTTCACTTTCTAAACCAAGCCAGCGCGCTTGAGCTCCTGTTGCAATAATCAGTGCATCACAAGAATATTGTGTTCCTGAATCCCCATATAAGACAAAAGGATACTTCAACAAATCAGCCTTTATAATTGTATCATAGACAATTTTTGTCCCCATATTCTCAGCTTGTTTTGCCATTTGTTCCATCAACCATGGTCCTTGAATGGGATCTGCAAAACCTGGATAATTCTCAACATCAGTTGTAATTGTTAATTGTCCACCCTGCTGCAAGCCCGTCACCAAAACCGGCTTAAGCATTGCTCTTGCTGCATAGACCGCCGCTGTATAACCAGCCGGACCTGAGCCAATAATTAGCAGACGAATATGCGATTGTACCATTAAATCCCCTTCACTTTATTATAAATTAATTATTCTATAAATGATAACGGAATGCAGCCTTTTAAAAAAATATTTTTCAAGAGCCCTAATTATGTTATGTATACTTCT
The DNA here is from genome assembly GCF_042197005.1 of Bartonella sp. AA78NXGY. Taxonomy (NCBI): domain Bacteria; kingdom Pseudomonadati; phylum Pseudomonadota; class Alphaproteobacteria; order Hyphomicrobiales; family Bartonellaceae; genus Bartonella; species Bartonella sp. AA78NXGY. Next base: position 124,946 of record NZ_JBHIRI010000002.1, on the reverse strand, counting down.
TTTCAAGTTTTATGAAAAGGTCTGATTACTAATTCATCAAGGCACGCTAATGTTAAGAATTAATCCTTATCCTATAAAGAGAAAAATGTAACTTCTTATGAGCACAAAACCATAATAAAAAGAGATACAAAGATAGGGAACGATCATTTTTCAATTTATTATCAATGTCTGTGCACGTTTTGCCTTAATCATGGGAGGAGCAATGCTTTTGCCAATTTTTGTGGATTTGCACGACAACAATCGTAATTGGATAAGCTTTCTCTATTCTTGTGCCATAACCACCATGTTAGCAACGCTGATTCTTTTAGCAACTAAGGGAGCTACTTGTCGCTTTTCAGCACGGCTTGGCTTTATGCTCACTGTTTGTCTTTGGCTTACAGGAAGCATCGTAGGTGCCTTACCTCTTTATCTTTCTCCTCTTCCCATTTCTCTAGCAGGAGCCATTTTTGAATCTGTTTCTGGAATTACAACAACAGGCTCCACAGTCCTTTCTGATCTTGATAATTTATCGCGAAGTATTTTATTATGGCGTTCTCTTATATGCTGGATTGGGGGCATTGGTTTTATCGGTTTAGCCCTCTTAATTTTGCCTTCACTGCGTGTGGGTGGCGTGCGACTTTTTCATATGGAATCATCTGATAAATCTGAAAAAATATTGCCTCGCATCAACCAAATTGCTAACGGAATTATCATCGCTTATGTTGGGTTAACATTGGCTTGTATGCTTTCTTATTTTGCTGCAGGCATGAATTTATTTGATGCCATTAACCATGCAATGAGTACAGTAGCAACAGCTGGTTTTTCAACGCATGATGCTTCTTTTGGCTATTTTTCTGATACACCAGCCATCTTAATTATTTCAACAATCTTCATGTTGCTTTCTGCTTTACCTTTCGTACTTTATGTTAAATTAGTCCTTCCTGGACACTCCAAACGCTTCCTTGACCCACAAGTGATTGTTTTTCTCCATATCGTTCTCCTTTTCAGCTTTGCTTTAGCGGCATGGCTACGGTTTTATGATCATCGCGCGTTCCACTTGATTTTCCTTGATGTCATTTTTCACCTTTCATCCATTATTAGCACCACCGGTTACAGCGCTGAAGATTATCAACTTTGGGGACCGTTTGCGCTTGGAATTTTCTTTATTGTTTCTTTTACAGGCGGATGTGCTGGTTCTACTTCTGGTGGTATGAAAATCAATCGCCTCATTATTCTTTGGCGTATTACACAAACAAATATAGAAAAACTTCTTTCTCCTAATGTCGTTGTAAAAGCGCGCTACGATCACTCAAATATATCAAATGATGTTGCTCAAGCCGTTTTGTTTTTTGTCTGCCTTTATATGTTTTGCCTTGTTATCGGCACTGCACTTTTGCTTACAACCGGTCTTGACTTTACCTCTGCCTTTACGGGGGTCTTAACCGCACTTTCAAATGTTGGTCCAGGCTTTGGAGATATTATTGGCCCCACTGGTAATTTCTCTACAATCAACGATCATGCTTTATGGATTTTAAGTTTTCTAATGTTAGCTGGACGCCTTGAAATCATAACAATATTCGTCCTTTTTATTCCCGCTTTCTGGCGTGAACAATTCTAATGTATAGAGTATTTTATGCTACCATGATAAAAAATTGACAAGATAAAAAGGCGAGAACAGTATGCGTCATAATATTCACCCCTTACTCAATCCACTGAAGATTTTCTAAAATTTCCATACAAATCATCATATCAATGATATAAAAATAATTCAACAAAAACAATCAAATACCAATATTTTCAAAGCCATAACATATAAAACTTCACTTTATTGATCTTCTTTATCAAATAAAGTGGACGCATAGAACATTCTTTTTTACGAATAATCTCTCATGCAAAAAATATGAATATTTGCTGATAAAAGTGTTTTTTCTCTTTAATAGAGTTACACCCTTATAGAAAAAAATGCTATTATATTACGAACTCACAAGCTTGTAAAAAACATCTCACAATACTCATCACCCCCATTTCACGACAGCCCTCATGAAAGATATAAAATGGGCACCATCATTTTTACTTAAATAACAATAAGGTGCAAGTCGGTACCAAAAAATAAGATATAAATTAGTACCACCATATTATTTTCTTTCTATTAATGTCGTAACAGCCTGCATTTCAGACAATTTATAAGAAATCTCTTTACACCCTGTCTTCAATAGTTTTTATCCACCACATGCCTTCTTCCAATTGTGATGTGCAAGAAGATAGCTCTCATTGTTAATATCAACAGATTTGACATAAGAAAATCTTACGCTACTCAAAGCTCTTATTCAAATTGAAAAGGTAAGTTATCTATAAAAATCATATATATATATATATATTGATCTTAAATCCATCTTATCATGAATTTATTGAAAATATGTACGACTATTTTATCCATGGAGATACCATCATTATCTTTTTAAGACAAGAAAACGTTTTTTTTGCTATCTATTTAAGTCTTACAAAACCAACAATATCAGCACGACCCCGTATAAGATAGTGCATAAATCCCCAGACTTGAGTTAAAGCATTATTTTCTTATTCTAAAATATCAATGAATAAAAGTAGCTTTCTTCTCTCCTAGTATGCTTTATCATAAACTACATATCGCTCTCAAGCGTATACATTTTTAATCTTTTATCCAAAATTTTGGGAACTTCTTATAGTGTTCTACTAAAGACAATATAAATTTTGTAAAATAACATTTATATCATTGAGCTGTTTTCTTGATAACTATGAAAAACCTTTAAGGAAAATACTTTTATCATTCCTCAAGAAGATTTTTGATATAATAATCAAAGTCTTTTTTCTGCAAACAGTTCTTTGTAAACACTTTCAATCTTGCTTGCCTCTTTTTCCAAAGGAAAGTGCGTACGAACATGGGTTAAAGCTTTCTTTCCGGATGCCAATGTTTTTTCTACATCAGCAAAATAAGGTTCAATTGCTGCTGTTAAAGCCGCTCCATCTCCTGCTTTTACAACTGTTCCTGTCGCTTCTACAACCAATTCTTTATAAGCTCCTGCATCACTCGTTACAACCGCAACCTGTGATGCCATTGCTTCTAATGGTGTTAAACCGAAACCTTCTGTACGAGAGGGTGCAACATAAAGTGTTAAACGACGGTACCATAAAGGGATGTCCAGAATCTCACCAAGAAAAATAATGCGATCATCCAGACCAGCCTTAGCAATCTTTTGGCGTAATTCTTTTTCAAAATGATAATATTGCTCTGTCGTACGACCAGCGATAAGTGCTGTCCATTCAGGATAGTCAGGCAATAATGCTATCATGGCATCAACAAATAAATCTGTTCCCTTTGAGTAGCGCAGACGCCCAAAACATCCTACCGCATATTTTCCTGGAAATCCTGTCGAAGAAAAGTAATCATCAAGAGTGTGTGGTGGAGTAAAACGCCTCACATCCACCCCATGCATAATAACCTTATGAGGCACTTCTAAATAGACGCCCGTACGTGTACTGGTAGCGATAACCCTATCCATACAGCGAATCAACCATTTGGTAAAAGGCTTATGATGACGTTGTGAAGCCGATGTGAAGATAAGTTTCAGCTTCATTCGCAAAACATCGCGCAAAAAGACCCCACAAAGCATCTCAATATTGCGTCGTGCATGCCAAATACGAAACGGCTTCCCTTTCGGACTTTTCCAAAGTCCGAAAAGGTCCCTAAAGGCAAGAGTTGGTAAAGTTCGTGGTAAACCAAACCCCAAAGTGGATATACGCACACCCTGTTCGCGTTGCAGTGGAATAAGCTGAATAATCGTAGATGTTACTCCCGACAAACGCCTTTTAAAGTGAGGCGCAATAATTTCAGTTTCGTCCAAAGATACACGCATAATAATCCATATGTTATTTAGATGTACTGAACCTTAATGATCTCGTAATTATGCGCACCACCTGGTGCATTCACCTCAATCACATCACCTTCTTGCTTGCCAATAAGTGCACGTGCGATAGGCGAAGAAATAGAGATTTTACCAACCTTTACATCAGCTTCTTGATCCCCTACGATCTGATACACTTTTTTTTCCTCAGTATCCTCATCCAAGAGTTTAATGGTTGCACCAAATTTTATTTTGTCACCTGAAAGACGCGAGACATCTATAACTTCTGCTCGTGCGATATAATCTTCAAGCTCATTTATACGCCCCTCATTATGACTTTGTGCTTCTTTAGCTGCATGATACTCAGCATTTTCAGATAAATCACCATGCGCACGCGCCTCAGAAATTGCTTCAATAATTCGCGGACGCTCCTGTTGTTGACGCCAACGCAACTCTTCTTTAAGACTCTCAAAACCAGCTGTAGTCATCGGAACTTTTTCCATAATCCGTCCCTTTCTATTACACGGAAGGTTTAATAAAAATACAAAAAACGGCTTCCAAAATTACTTTTGGAATCCGAAAACTACGATCTTTTTTATTATATAGTACAGTATCGCTGTTTTCCATATAAAAATAAATAAAGCAAACAAAACATGCACAAATAGTGATTAAAACATCTCATTTTGGTGTTTAAAACGGTAAACTTCACTCTTCTCTTTAAAGTGTCCTAAAGAAGAAAGAATTGTATTTTTTTCTGTTTTATCATAATCTAGTAAAAGAAATTATATAGAATATGAAGAGAGAAGGATAGAAAATCTCTAAAGAAATTCTTTACAGAAAAATGAAAAAAATCGTCATTTTTTTTATGTTTGGCTCTTTCTTTTTAGCCACAACAATATCAGAGGCAGCAGATGCTTTTGTTACGAGAAATCTTAATTTTAGAACAGGTCCCAGCACTCAATATGCACTTTGCGGCTTAATCTCTGCTGGAGAATTAGTTTTTGTTAAAAACTGTGAAGGAAATTGGTGCCATATCCGATATAACACTCAAATAGGTTGGGTGTCATCTCGTTATCTTTCATTTAAAGATGGAAATGATCTTTATCACACATATACAATGTCTTTAATGCCCAAACGTACCGATTATTCTCCATAACAGCTATAATAACTTATGCCCTCTTGAATATCATCATGGCAAAAATGCAATAGTGTTCACGAACAACCACAAATATGCTCCTTCCAAAGAAATACTTCGAAGAATTTGTCTCATAAAAAACTTGATCAATATCCTAATGAAAGCTCTAATAAACCAAAATAAATCTGTTCAATAACGTTTTGCTGTTGTCGTAATAAATTTGTAAAAATTAGTATTTTCTTTAAAATCACCAGCACTTTTCTATCAAAGGATACAACAATGAAAAATGGTGTTACTGCAACAGTAGAAGCTCTTTCTGCTCTTATTGCTTCAGGTAATCCTCTTTTTAAGAATGGTGCATTATGGACACCTCACCGCCCCATTCGTCCTGAAAAATCTGAAGGTGGTATTCCATTTCAACTCGAAACATCTTTTAAACCAGCGGGAGATCAACCTCAAGCCATTAAAACTCTGGTTGAGGGAATTCAAAAAAATGAACGTACACAAGTGCTTTTGGGTGTTACCGGCTCAGGGAAAACCTATACAATGGCCAATATCATTGAAAAAACACAGCGTCCAGCTTTAATATTAGCTCCCAATAAAACTCTAGCAGCGCAGCTTTATGGGGAATTTAAAAGTTTTTTTCCCCATAATGCCGTCGAATATTTTGTTTCCTATTATGACTATTATCAACCAGAAGCCTATGTTGCACGCTCAGACACTTATATTGAAAAGGAATCCTCAATTAATGAACAAATCGACCGTATGCGCCATGCTGCAACACGCGCTGTCTTAGAGCGTGATGATGTTATTATCGTCGCATCTGTCTCCTGCATCTACGGAATTGGTTCCGTAGAAACCTATACGGCCATGACCTTCGAAATAGAAAAAGGGGACAAACTCAATCAACGAAAACTCTTGGCTGATTTAGTCTCTCAACAGTATTATCGACAAGATATCAACTTCGTTCGTGGTTCCTTTCGTGTACGAGGGGATACAATCGAAATTTTCCCTGCCCACCTCGAAGATCGTGCTTGGCGTATTTCGCTCTTTGGCGATGAAGTGGAAACAATTACGGAATTTGATCCTCTCACCGGACAAAAAACAGGCGATCTTCAATCAATTAAAATTTATGCCAACTCACACTACGTAATACCACGCCCAACACTTAACCAAGCGATGAAATCTATCAAAATGGAACTCGTTCAACGCCTCGATGAGTTGAACGAAGCTGGACGTCTTTTAGAAGCACAACGTTTAGAACAACGTACAGTTTTTGATTTGGAAATGTTGGAAACCACCGGTTCATGTCCGGGAATTGAAAATTATTCACGTTATTTAACAGGACGAAATCCCGGTGAACCACCCCCAACTTTATTCGAATATATTCCACTCAATTCTCTTGTTTTTATCGATGAAAGCCACGTAACCATTCCCCAAATTGGTGGTATGTACCGAGGTGATTTTCGCAGAAAAGCAACCTTAGCAGAATATGGTTTTCGCCTCCCTTCTTGTATGGATAACCGTCCTTTGCGCTTTGAAGAATGGGATGCTATGCGCCCACAAACGATTGCTGTCTCCGCAACACCTGGACGGTGGGAAATAGAACAATCTCACGGTACTTTTGCAGAACAAGTTATTCGCCCCACAGGGCTTGTTGACCCACCAACAGAGGTTCGTCCAGCCAAAAATCAAGTCGATGATGTTGTGAATGAAATTCGTAAAACAATTCAAAAAGGCTACCGCACACTAGTGACCGTCCTAACCAAGCGTATGGCCGAAGATTTAACGGAATATCTCCACGAACAAGGTATTCGTGTACGCTATATGCATTCCGACATTGATACATTAGAACGCATTGAAATTCTACGCGATCTTCGGCTTGGCACCTTTGATGTCCTCATCGGTATCAACTTGCTCCGAGAAGGCTTAGATATTCCAGAATGTGGTTTTGTTGCCATTCTAGATGCCGATAAAGAGGGCTTTTTGCGCTCTGAAACTTCCCTCATACAAACAATCGGACGTGCTGCACGTAACGTAGATGGCCGTGTTATCCTCTATGCAGATACGATCACTGGTTCCATAAAACGAGCCTTACAGGAGACACAAAGACGTCGACAAAAACAAATAGCCTATAATGAAGAACACCATATCACACCGAAAAGTATCAAAAAAAATATCGGAGATATTCTCAATTCAGGCTATGAAAACAACCATATTCGTACAAATATCCCTGATGTCATCGAGAAAAAAAATATGGTTGGCAACAATTTAGCATCTCATATTAAACACCTCGAAAAATTAATGCATGAAGCAGCTGCTGATCTTAATTTTGAAGAAGCAGCACACCTTCGCGATGAAATCAAACAATTACAAAAGATAGAACTAGAACTCGCGGAAAATCCCTTAACACATCATAGCGAACAATCCACCCATGAGCGCGTATTACAACCAAGTCTTTTCTCCAAACCAAACCTTGCACACATGGGACCAACCATGGACACTGGTATTTTGGAAAATCAAAAAGGAAAATCTCGTAAAAACACCCCTAATCAAGCAACAATAAAACGAAAAAAACGCAATCAATGAAGGAGCAAAAAATTTCAAACCGCCAAAACTAATCTTTAGCTCTTCTAAAAAACTGACTATCGATGAAGAGCAAACAGTATTGCCCTAAAAATAGATAACAGCAAATATTAAAAATATTCCAATTTTTCTAAGACAACATAAGAGAGGATATTTTACAAAAAATGCCTAAACTTATTGACTTTTTAAAAAATCTTTCTTGTTCAACTTTATTATAAAAATCTTTAAAACTGTAAAAACTTCTAAAATATAAATAAATGCAGACAAATTTTAAAAAATATCTTCCATGAAACAAAATATTACTACAAATATATTATATTTATACAATTATACTACAATATATAATTTAATATTAATCATAATTATATAGTGATAAAACTATAGGCTTTATTTATAAAATAGTTATTAAATTACATTAAATTAATTGATAGTAACAAATTATTCCCAAATAAATACTTTATACAACATAGTAAAAATCATCTACTACCAATACAATCTTATCAATTAAATACATTAAATTGAAATCAAAATTTTGTCAGTATCTATGATAGCTTTTACTAAATGGCTTATTTATTTGTTTTGTCACAATAAAGTCCCAAATTGTTCAGGCTCTATTCAGTTTGAAACGTGTAGGATGTGAAAAATACGAATTAACACAAGGAGCATCATTATGAAAAAAGTGATCAGGTTAGCGGTATTATCAGCAATGTCAACTGTGACCATTTTGATGCCGCTAAATGCAACGCTTGCGGATATGGCATGGAATCGTAGTGACTCTATCTCGAGAGAAATAGATGATATGATGAGGAAGATGCGTAAAGAAAGAGATGATGCGATAAGGGAAATAAGGAAGAGAGCTGATATTCTGCCTTGCGGTTTTTCTCACTCCCATTGTTCTGATAAAAAACGTGGTTTTTTTTCTGATGATTTCCAAAAGTTTGTTGATGATTTCCACAAGAGTTCTGATGACAACAAGAGAAGATTTAAAGCCAAACATGAAAGGTCTGTAGCCAAACATAGTAAGACGGAACAACAACAACACCATCATCACCACCACCACCATTATCATCATGTTGAAAACAAAACATATCATTACGTCGAGCGCAAAAAGACAAAACACAGTAATATTCATATAGACAACTCAGGAGATGCTTTAGCGGTGGGCATTCTTGGTCTTGCAACAGGTACAATTCTTGGTACAATTTTAAAAAAACCAGAACAGCCACAAGTGGTTTATCAAATAGTACCACAAAGTCAGGTAATTTATCAAAAAGTTCCGCAAAATCAAGGGGTTTATCAAGTGCAGCAAACGGTGGCATATGAGCCATTCCAGCAATCATTAGAATCTGATTGGCTTAACTATTGCAAGAAAAAATACCGTTCCTTTAACCCTAAAACAGGGACCTTTCGAGACCGTAATGGTTTGGAACACATTTGTTATGCCCCAATAAATTAACTTCTGTTGCGTCCTACTAAAAAAGTTTTAAATGGCAAAAAAAAACGCTTCAAAGCGTTTTTTTGTTTTCTCATATATTAAAATCTTGAAGAAAAGGATTATTTTGGCGCTCATAGCCTATGCTACTTTTGGGATCATGCCCACAGATAAAACAAACATCATCGCCTAAGGGTAAAACTTTTTCTCGAAGGGATTGCATCAATTTTTCATAAGAACAGAAGGGGAAGTCCGTACGTCCAATAGAACCACGAAAGAGAACATCACCCAAGAGGGCTAAGTGCTCTTTTTCATTGAAATAAATAACATGACCAAGGGAATGCCCCAGTGTATGTAAAACCCTAAACTCATGTCCAGCAAAATACACACACTCACCATCTTCTAACTATATCGAACAACGCACCACGATGCTTTCGGGTGTAAGCCATGATTTAAGAACCATTCTCACCCGTTTTAAACTTCAGCAAGCGTTAGCAAATACTGACTTTGATATCAAGCTGCTTGAACAAGATGTGAGCGACACGCAAAACATGTTAGAAGATTACCTTGCTTTTGCCCGTAGTGAAGAAAGTGAGTGTGTTAAAACTTTTGATTTAAATGCTCTTATGCAAAAATTCTCTACCGATGTGCATCTTCACAAACGTCAATTTTCCTACACCATTGAAAGCCCTACACCAATACAAGCACGCCCACGTGCCTTCAGGCGTCTCATCAGCAATCTTGTGTCAAATGCATTTTGTTATGCCAATACTGTCAAACTAACAGCCATATCCCAACAAGAATGTTTCCCATATATCAAAAAAAGTTCCCGCAATATATTATATTTATACAGTTATAATATGATATCGAACTCAATATTTAGCCTCACAAGAGAGTGGTCAAACAGGACTGTATTCAATCACACAAATAAGGTTCTATCTTAGCACCATAAGCCTATAATAAAAAACGATAACTTTTGTTCATACACCTATTGTTCAATTCATATTGTATCAAGCAATAAAAAATTACTCATCAATAAATAATTTATAACCAATAGTAAAAAATCTGGTGCTCTAAATACAAGCTGCTTAATTAATCTTAAGAAGAGTACATTAATTGAAATCAAAATTCTGTCATGATTTTATTTTATTGTATTGATAATAGTTTTAACTAAATGAATTTTTATTTTTTTGTCACAATAAAGTCCAAAATTGTTCAGTCTCTATTCAGTTTGAAACGTGTAGGATGTGAAAAATACGAATTGACACAAGGAGCATCATTATGAAAAAACTCTTCAGATTAGCGGTATTATCAGCAATGTCTACTGCAACCGTTTTGATGCCATTAAATCCAACGCTTGCAGATATGGCATGGTATCATAACTATGACATGAGAAGGGAGGCTGGTTTACCGTCTCACAATTTTAGCTCCCATTTTTCTCATAGTGAACATCACTCTTTTGATAACCCCCACACGCGTCATTATGTTAGCCATAAATGGGGAGCACAACAACACCATCATGTTGAACACAAGACATATCATTATGTCGAGCGCAAAAAGACAAAACACAGTAGTATTAATATAAATAACTCAGGAGAAGCTTTAGCAATGGGCATTCTTGCTCTTGCAGCAGGTGCACTTCTCGGCAAAATTTTTAAAAAATCAGAACAGCCACAAGTTGTTTATCAAACCGCACCACAGCATCAAATTGTATATCAACAGGTTCCACAAGAACAGATAATTTATGAAGCTCCGCAAACGGTGGAATATGAGCCAGTACAACAATCATTAGAATCTGATTGGCTTAACTATTGCAAGAAAAAATACCGTTCTTTCAACCCTAAAACAGGAACTTTCCGAGACCGTAATGGTTTGGAACACGTTTGTTATGCCCCAATAAATTAACTTCTGTTCTGCCCTACTAAAAAGTCTTAAATGGCAAAAAAAACGCTTCAAAGCGTTTTTTATTTGCTCATATATTAAAATCTTGAAGAAAAGGATTATTTTGGCGCTCATAGCCTATGCTACTTTTGGGACCATGCCCACAGATAAAACAAACATCATCGCCTAAGGGTAAAACTTTTTCTCGAAGAGATTGCATCAATTTTTCATAAGAACAGAAGGGGAAGTCCGTACGTCCAATAGAACCACGAAAGAGAACATCACCCAAGAGGGCTAAGCGCTCTTTTTCATTGAAATAAATAACATGACCAGGGGAATGTCCTGGGGTGTGAAAAACCTTAAACACATGTCCAGCAAAATGAACGCACTCACCATCTTCTAACCATTGGTCAGGAATACAGATGCAAGCATCAGTGATGCCATAATTTTTTGCGCTTTCGCTCACGGCATCCATCACAGGCTTATCATCGCGATGTGAACCGATAATTTTTACATTAAGCGCTTCTTTCACTTGCATTGCTGCTCCTACATGATCAAAATGACCATGTGTTATCCAAATAGCCTCAACGATAACACCATTCTTTTCGATTACGTCTTGAATTCGTGGCCAATCACCACCAGGATCAACGAGAACCCCCGTTTTACATTCACTATCAAAAAGCAAAGTGCAATTTTGTTGGAATGTCGTAACTGGAATAATATGTATATTAAGACTACCCATAATATCCTTTTCAAAAATAACTTTTTTAAATTTATAAATAAAACTTTCTTTGCTTTAAGGTAAAGGTGCTGCTCGACAGCTTTATACAACTTATGTAAACTTGCATTTTGTGTAAACTAAATTTTTATCAAGGTTTTTTTAAGAATGAGCAATCACGTTCAAGTTTTGTGTGACGATGCCCCTCACCTTCTTGTGATTGATGACGATACACGTATTCGCAATCTTTTATTTCAGTTTCTCATTAAAAATGGATTTCGTGTTTCAGTTTCAGCTAATGCGAATGAAGCAAGACGACTGTTAGTAAGTTTAGATTTTGATCTTCTTATTGTTGATGTCATGATGCCTGGCGAAAACGGTATTGATCTCACTCATTCACTCCGCCAAACAAAAGATGTCCCTATCTTTATGTTAACAGCTTTATCAGAAATAGACAATCGTATCCGTGGATTAGAAGCAGGGGCAGATGATTATCTGGCTAAGCCGTTTGACCCTCGTGAACTTCTCCTTCGCATCAACGCCATTTTACGACGTGGTTTTCCCCCTCACCAACCTAAAATTGAGCAAATAGTTTTTGGTCCTTATATATTTTCAATTTCACGACGCGAACTCAAAAAAGGAGGAGAAATTATTAAATTAACAGATAAAGAACAAGAAATGATGGTCATGTTTGCCGAAAATGCAGGCGATACAATTCCGCGCCATAAATTCGCGACCGATGACAGCAATATAAGTGAACGTGCCATTGATGTGCAGATCAACCGCCTTCGTCGTAAGATCGAAAAAAACCCAGCACTGCCTATATGGCTCCAAACCGTGCGAGGAATAGGGTACAAACTCTCTATTGAATAGGCACAAGAATGATCAAACCTTTAAGATTTTTTCTTCGATGGTTAACGAAAAAAATGCCTAAACGGCTTTATGCTCGCTCTTTGATCATTATCATCGCTCCCATGGTGCTTCTGCAAACGGTCATTGCTTATGTCTTTATGGAACGCCATTGGCAAATGGTAACCGAGCGTCTTTCAACGGCTGTCGTGCATGATATTTCAGCCATTATTGATATTCTTGAAACATATCCCCAACAAGATAACTATGAAGATATCAAGCGTATTGCACAACAACGTATGGGATTAAATATTTCTATTCTATCTCCTACCTCCTTACCCCCTCCAGGACCTAAGCCATTTTTTGCAATTCTTGACTATTTTTTAAGTGAAGAAATCACCCGCCAAATTAACCGTCCCTTCTGGATCGATACCGTAGGAGATTCTGATCTTGTTGAAATCCGTATCCACCTTGGTCACAACATTTTACGCGTCTTTGCTCCACGCAGCCAAGCCTATGCTTCCAATACTGCTATTTTTTTAAGCTGGATGGTAGGAACAGCTCTTGTTTTATTGCTGATAGCAATTTACTTTTTACGCAATCAAATCAAACCGATTCAACAATTGGCTGAAGCAGCAGAAAGCTTTGGACGCGGTCGTCCTTTACCAAAAGGATTTCAACCACAAGGAGCTGATGAAGTCCGACGTGCAGGCATCGCTTTTTTACGCATGCGTGAACGTATTGAACGCCAAATTGAACAACGTACCATGATGCTCTCAGGAGTAAGTCATGATTTAAGAACCATTCTTACACGCTTTAAACTTCAGCTGGCATTAGTAAATACTGACTTTGATATTAAACCGCTTGAGCAAGATGTAAGTGACATGCAAAATATGTTAGAAGATTATCTTGCTTTTGCTCGTGGTGAAGGAAGTGAAAGTGTCAAGACTTTTGATTTAAATGCTCTTATGCAAAAATTCTCCACCGATGCTCGTCTTCACAAACGTCAATTTTCTTACACCATTGAAGGTCCTACAGAAATACAAGTACGTCCCCGTGCTTTCACACGCTTAGTCAGCAATCTTGTAACAAATGCATTTTGTTACGGCACGACTGTTAAACTAACCGCTAACTCTCAACAAGAATCTTTTATATTGATAATCGATGATAATGGACCTGGAATTCATGAAAATATGCGCACAGAAGTTTTTAAGCCATTCTTTCGACTTGATAAAGCGCGAAATCAAGATGCAAGTGGAACAGGACTTGGTCTTTCTATTGCTCAAGACATAGCACGCAGCCATGGCGGCAATATACAATTAGATGAAAGCCCACTCGGGGGAGTGCGCGCTATTCTTGATGTCCCCCTATGAGCAATATTTCCGCAAACCATCTGTAAAAATAACAGACTGTATATTTTAGGCATTCCCTACAGTTTCAAACAAAGTGTATTGCAGTGCCTTGTAAGCACTTTCTCCCGACAAAGCAACCATCTGAAATGCAACATAATGGCTTTCACAAGCTTTAAGTGCATGTATCAACAATGTTTCAACCTGTATATGAGATGGATGCATCCCACCAGCCAAAAGAAGACCTTGTCGATAAATGACTGAATTATTCCTTTGCCAGTAATCAAAATGTCCCAACAACAACTTTTCATTAATTGCTAGCAATAAGCGCTGTATTTCAGCTGTTCGAGCATTTTTAGTAGAGAGATCAAACGAACAAGCTAAATGAAGTGCTTCATGCTCTTCCATCCATGAAAAAGCAAGACGATAGTTTGCGCGTTTTCCTTCCACACAAACGCTAATTTCATCTTGTGCATCCCGCTCAAACGACCAATCATATTCACAGGCAATCTGTTCGATAAAGTCAACAGGGTGCTCTTTTCTTTCTGTGGCGCAAAATGCAAGCCTCATCACAATCCTCAATCATCTTAAAACATTGTCAACAGAATATAAACCGTCTAAACTGTAACAATATTTTGCTACAATCAGAACCTTTACACCAAACAAATACACATAAAAACATCGACAGTACACAAACACCCAGAACACAATCGCGCTGTTTAGGGCAACCTGATAGTCATAAAACGAATCATCAAGTCTTTTCAGTGTATTGATACAATTTCATAGCGCCAGCCCCCCTGATTCAAAAAAATGTATTTTACCCCAAAAAAAATCAAAAATAAACAAATGCTCCGCTCTAACAGACTCAAGATTAAGCATTTTTTAGTTTCACGCATCACATTGAAAAATTGGGGATATTTTTTGAAGATTCTTTTTTTAAGAAACTATTTTACTTTTTTGTGTCTGCGTTTTTTTAATCATCTTTCTTTAAATCATCAAGGCGCCTTTTCAAATCAGCATTATCAGCATGGATTTTCAGCACCATCTCCTTAAAAGTCTCAAACTCTTCGCGAGACACAAGATCAAGTTTGTTTGCTATCTTTTCAGCCTGCACACGAAAAGCTGTTCCAGCTTCACGTCGTATGCCTTGCGCAACGTCAGCAGCATCCGTTGCTAATTTTGCTAATTCATCAAGAATACGATTTGATCCATTACGCATAACATTTTTCCTTAAATTTTAATTATTGACGCACGCATTATAGCGTATTCTCATAACATTTAGATACTGTAATTTGTTCCTTTTACTCTATATTTTACATACTATGTAGACTTTTCATAACGATTTTGTTTAAGATTTTTTAATATTCCTTTATCACCATATTTTTTACCGCGATAAATCAGTGGAAATCTATCTCCCTTTCTGACTAGCCTCCCTACTGACTTGACCATTGTGCATTCATCTGTCATTTCTGACCATCAGAGTCACTTCATATTCATCTCGTATAATGTAAAATGCTTAACTCATGAACAATCTGTCTTGTCCAGCCATTGCTTTTCCGTCTTTTCTTGATCCTGTTATTATCCAGCTAGGTCCCGTAACACTTCATTGGTATGGACTTGGTTACGTGCTGGGTATTCTTTTTGCTTGGTGGTATGCGCAAAAATTATTAAAAAAAACATCTCTATGGTATAGAGGCCACCCTCCTATGGATAAAGAAAAGATCGGAGATTTTGTTGTCTGGTCTGCCATAAGTGTTGTTGTCGGAGGGCGTTTAGGACAAGTTCTTGTATGGGATCCCATTTACTATTTTAATCATCCAAGTGCTATTATTGCCGTATGGGATGGGGGAATGTCCTTTCATGGCGGACTTATTGGTATTATCATTGCTATGATCTGGTTTGCCCGTAAAAATCATATTAACATACGAGCCATGTTTGATATCATTGCTGCAGGTGCTCCTATTGGTATCGGCATTGTACGAATCTGCAACTTCATCAACCAAGAGTTATGGGGCAATATTACTACACATCCTTGGGCTGTTTGTTTTCCTCTCGATCCTTACTATTTACCGCGCCATCCAAGCCAGCTTTACGAAGCATTTATGGAAGGATTTTTTCTCTTCATCATCCTGTGTCTTCTTATTTTTGGGTTCAAAGCATTAAAACGTCCCGGTACTGTATCAGGAACATTTATTATAGGCTACGCAGTAACACGCAGCATTTCTGAAGTTTACCGTGCGCCTCAAGAAGATCCAGAATGGTTTTCGACTCTTTTCCATTCTACTGGTTTTACCTATGGCATGGCTTTATCTCTTCCCATGCTTCTTGTAGGGTTTTATCTTCTTCTCCACGCCTTTAAATATAAACCGACAGAAAATGGCCAATCTCAAAGAAAAAATTAAAGAAATTATTGCCCTTAATGGACCAATCACTGTTAGCCAATATATGACGTTGGCAATCACCGATCCCCAATTTGGTTATTATCACACACAAACCCCTTTTGGACATGCTGGTGATTTCATTACAGCACCTGAAATAAGCCAATTATTTGGAGAGATGATTGGCATTTGGACTCTTGCAAGCTGGAAAGCTCAAGGTTGTCCTCATCCTTTTATCCTCGCTGAGATAGGTCCAGGACGAGGAACTTTGATGGATGATATTTTGCGAACCATCCAAAAGCTCTCTCAAACGGCATTTAATGCTGCTGAAATTTTTCTGATCGAAATAAGCAAAAAACTTGCAAAAGAACAAAAAAAGCGCCTTTGCTCTTATCAAAAACAAATCCATAGCATTGAAAATTTTGATCAAATTCCTCCAAAACCTCTCTTCCTCATTGCTAATGAATTTCTCGATACACTCCCTATCAACCAATATATTAAAGTCAATGGAGAATGGAAAGAGCGCCGCATTACAGTCAATCAAAATGGAGATTTCATCTTTATTGCTGCCCCGCATAGACTTCCCTCTTCTTGTCTACAAACCTATTGTTCTAAAGTCCCTGACGGAACAATTTTTGAACATGCCCCCTTACGACATCAGTTCATGAAACAAATCAGCCACCATTTAGTGCAAGTGACAGGTTCTGCTTTACTTATTGACTATGGTGCTTGTGAGCTTGCCTTTGGCGATACCTTGCAAGCACTCTCAAAACATAGATTTCGTGATGTTTTTGATGCCCCTGGTGAACATGATTTAACATCCCATGTTGATTTTTCTTTTTTAAAAAACATAGCTCTTAAACAGGGCTGTTTTGCTGAAATCTTCGAGCAAGGAGATTTTCTTTTTAAAATGGGGCTACTGGAGCGCGCAAACCAGCTTGGAGTTGGCAAAAGCACTCCTTTGCAAGACAAAATCCGCCAAGACATCGAACGGCTCTCTGGTCCAGATCAGATGGGAAAATTATTTAAAGTTTTATATTTCAGTGACAAAAATATCCCCATACCTCCTCAATTTTAATGATCGGCGCTTTTGTCAATAAGCACATCATTATCTGAAATATTCATTGACAAATATGAGCATCTCCATCCTCACTTTAAATAATCTCCATAAGGAACTTTTATGAAACCTACCCCTCATCCTATCTTCGCAAAAAAACTTTCTACTTTACACACCCATGGGATAAAACATGGATTTTTTACACGACAAAGTGGTGTTTCAAAAAATCTTTATCATAGCCTTAATGTCGAGAAAAGTTCAAATGATCAACCTGAACATATCGTACAGAATCGTCTTTTGATTGCCGACTATTTTTCTATTGAGGTACAAAATTTAGTCACGGTCAATCAAATACACTCCTGTAACGTTGTTGTAGCTCATCAAGCAATTATCGGTGAACCTCCTAAAGCTGATGCTCTTGTTACGACCACACCAGGACTCGTTATTGGGGTTCTTACAGCAGATTGCGGACCCATTCTGTTTGCTGATCCACAAGCCGGTGTCATCGCTGCAACTCATGCTGGCTGGCGAGGAAGCTTAAATGGAATTATCGAGAAAACAATTGCTGTTATGGAAACACAAGGAGCCAAAAGACAATCAATAACAGCAGTCCTTGGACCTTGTATTGGCCCTTATCACTACGAAGTAACAAATGAATTTTACGACCAATTTATTGATTACCACAGCAAATACCAAAAATATTTTTTAAAAACAGAAAAAGTCAATCATTTTCGCTTTAATCTATGGGCATTTATTATAAATCAACTCAAAGAAGCAGGCGTTAATGCTTCTTGTGTAGAGCTTTGTACCTATCAAGATGAACAGCATTTTTTTTCTTATCGCCGTGCAATACACCGCAATGAACCCGATTACGGACGGCAAATTTCTGCTATTATGCTGAAAAACAAAAGATGAGCCCCTTCATGCTTGAGAACAATACCAAAACTGCAAAACTAAACTTTTTACCCAAATGTAAAAATAAATCCCATTGTACTTTGCTTTTTTCACGAAATTATCTACCAGCCCATAAAATATGATAGCCTTCGCTATGATCATTTTCAATGTTTGGTTATAATGATTGAAGGCAAGATGATACTTCTTTTTATTACTCCCCTTCATTCATCTTAAATATGAAACATTCCCCATATTGAAAGTATTTTTATAAAGTAATAACTAAAAAGCTTAATCAATATGTATTTCTTTGCCGCATGGAGAAAAAACTTTGCTCTAAAAGTAACAAACTTTTGGAAAAAGAGAAAACATACTGCATAGCTCTTTAATAATAATCAATAAAATTGTAAGGCTTTTGTAATTGTTCTCTTGCAATTTAATAAAAAGAAATTAAAAACCGTGTCGCATTCCCACCATGATGATTCAGAGGTTCTACTATGAAACTTTTCTGCGGAAATTCTAATCCACGCCTAGCTGAAGATGTTGCAAATTATTTGAACATCCCCTTAGGCAAAGCAACTGTAAAGCGCTTTGCTGATCAAGAAATTTTCGTAGAACTGCATGAAAATGTACGTGGACAAGATGTTTTTGTTTTGCAATCTACATCCTATCCCGCAAATGATCATTTGATGGAATTACTCATCATGATTGATGCCCTTCGTCGTTCTTCTGCGCGTCGTATTACAGCTGTTATCCCCTATTTTGGCTATGCCCGCCAAGATAGAAAACCAGGACCACGAACTCCTATTTCTGCAAAACTTGTTGCCAACCTCATTACTGAAGCAGGGGCTCATCGTGTTTTAACATTGGACCTTCATGCAGGACAAATTCAAGGTTTTTTTGATATCCCTACGGATAATCTCTATGCTGTTCCTGTCATTTCTCGCGATGTCAAAGTGCATTATTCTCTTGAAAATGTTATCGTTGTTTCACCTGATGTGGGTGGTGTGGTGCGCGCGCGCGCGCTTGCCAAGCGCTTGAACAGTTTGCTCGCTATTGTGGATAAACGTCGCGAAAGCCCGGGTGAATCAGAAGTTATGAATATCATTGGAGATGTATCGGGAAAAGATTGCCTTTTGCTTGATGATATTGTTGATTCAGGTGGAACTTTATGCAATGCAGCAAGTGCTCTGCTTAAACATGGTGCCAATAGTGTCACAGCTTATATCACGCACGGTGTTCTTTCTGGTAATGCAATCGAGCGAATTGCCAATTCAGAGATGAAAGAATTGGTTATTACAGATTCAATTATGCCAACACAAGCTATTGAGAAAACCCATAATATTCGTGTTTTGCCCATT
This sequence comes from Bartonella sp. AA78NXGY, assembly GCF_042197005.1. NCBI lineage: Bacteria > Pseudomonadati > Pseudomonadota > Alphaproteobacteria > Hyphomicrobiales > Bartonellaceae > Bartonella > Bartonella sp. AA78NXGY. The sequence continues at coordinate 105,449 of NZ_JBHIRI010000002.1, read as the reverse complement.
GCCGACCTTATGGGAGAAGCAATAGCAAGGACAGCAGCAGAACAATCGGTTTCCAGCTTATTTGGTTAAAGTGGTTCCTTGGGGTCTCCCGGTGCTGTTTCAACACCAAGATCAGGAAATGCAACAATACGTTGACCACTAAAATGCGTGTGAATAACAATAAGTCCACGCTCTTCAAAGTAGGTTAAAAGTCGGCGTGCACGGCTTAAAGAATGAGTCCCATAAAGACGTGCTAAAAATGCATCAGATGGACATGGCTTTCCCCCTAATGCGGCCTGTGCCACGTTCAAGAAGACTCCTTGAACATCTTCTTCCAAACTTTCTGATATCTGCAAAATATGTTTCCAATGTTCACTGACAGCCGTTTGTTCATCAACAAAAGCCTGAGCAATAGCCAATTTACGCCGAAATTGTGAAAGATTAAAAGGAACCTTTGACATCCCATGGATACGGCAACGAACTGAAAAATCTTGATAAAGCACCGCTGTTGAACGATAAAAAGCTTCAGAATCCTCAAGAATTTCCCGAATAATATGTTCTGCTTGCCCGTCACGCTCAACATCAGAAAGTTCAGGAAATAAACTTGGGTTTTCTTCTAACAACTCTTGTTTTTTATGCACGACCTCCTCTAACATCTCGTGCATTGACTTTTCCCTCATCGGTTCTCGTGTTTGTTTAAATGGCGTTAAAATTTCCTCTGGTGAAGCAGTAAAAACGAGCTCTTGCACATCATCCCGCTCTGTTGGAAGTGGCATTAATTTAGGGCTAGAAGAGCGTGCCAAAGTTTCAACAGAACCGATAATAATTGGTAAGGGACGTCGTGATAAAGCAGGGCCTAAAGCTATAAAATTTCCCCGTTCAAGATCTCTAAACATTTCCGCTTGGCGACGCTCCATCCCCAAAAGATCAGCGGCGCGCACCATATCAATATCTAAAAAAGTCCGCCCTATTAAAAAGTTTGAAGCTTCAGCCGCAACATTTTTGGCAAGCTTAGCCAAACGTTGTGTCGCAATAACACCAGCAAGACCACGTTTACGTCCTCGACACATCAGATTGGTCATAGCGCTCAAAGAAATTTTACGCGCTTCATCAGAAACTTCTCCTGCTGCAGTTGGAGCAAACAATTGTGCTTCATCGACAACGACAAGCATAGGATACCAATAATCACGTTCCACATCAAACAGTGCCCCAAGGAAAGCCCCTACAGCACGCATCTGTTGTTCAGTGTCCAAACCTTCAAGATTAAATACCACCGAAACCCGATGTTGTCGAATGCGATGCGCAATACGTGTCAATTCTAGTTCGCTCCGTTGAGCCTCTACAATAACATGACCAAATTTATCTGCCAAAGTTACAAAATCGCCTTCTGGATCAATTACACAATGCTGCACCCACTGAGCACTTTGCTCCAGAAGACGGCGTAAAAGATGTGATTTCCCTGAACCAGAATTACCTTGTACAAGAAGACGTGTCGCCAATAATTCTTCCAAATCAAGAAGTGCTGGCATCGATTTATGCAAAGCACGACTTTCTGACATCTCACCCAAGGCAATCTCAACCTTCATAACATCTCCAGTGTTTGATTTTGAACATATCAGTGCCAGCACATATTGGTTGATTCTCCATCCACACCGTAATTTGTAACATTTCCTCCTTTTTAACGGTAGAAATCATCGATTTTTCCCACAACTCTTGCATCTATGAATAGTTTGAACTATAGAACAAACTTCTGCGTAGACACCCTTGGAGGCAACGTAGAATGGAGTGATCGCTGTTGGTTAGCGCATATCTTCATATCCATGCAAAAACTATTACTGTTTTTGAAGGATCTCCAATCATGTAAAAAGGACTTAAATTATGAGCAAAAGCTACACTCTTAAGGCCGAAAAACGCGAGCGGGTTGGTAAGGGGTCCTCCCGTGAACTTCGCCGCAACGGTCTTATTCCTGCTGTCATTTATGGTGAAAAACAACCACCTTTGGCAATAACAGTTCCCTATAAAGAAATTTTCTACAAAATTCATGCTGGTGGCTTTCGCACCACCATTGCAACGATTATTCTTGACAAGCAAAAAATTATGGTTTTGCCAAAAGATTATCAATTAGATCCCGTGCGTGACTTTCCCCTCCATGTAGACTTTTTGCGCATTTCAGCAAAATCCGTTGTAGAAGTGAATATTCCTGTCCACTTCCTCAATGAAGATACGGCACCTGGACTTAAAAAGGGTGGTGTCCTCAATATTGTTCGGCACGAAATTGAATGTACAGCTCCAGCAAGTGCTATTCCTGAAGCTATTGAAATTGATCTCTCCAGCTACTCTATTGGTGATTCTATTCACATTTCAGCAGTGCAACTGCCAAAAGATGTGACTCCCATCATCCAAGATCGAGACTTTACCATTGCAACCATTGCAGCTCCTGCTGGCATGGATGTCAGCGATGAAACTTCTGAACAAGAAAATGATGAAGAAGACACACAAACTTCATAAAACTCAAAAGGCGGGAATTTTTCCGCCTTAATTTATGAGACATTACCCTTACTCATACTTTGACTGAAGATACACATGTGGCTTATTGCTGGTCTTGGCAATCCTGGTTTACAATATCAAAATAACCGCCATAATATCGGTTTTATGGCTGTTGATGCCATTTATCAGTCCTTCTCTTTTTCTCCATGGTCAAAGAAGTTTCAAGCAGAAATCTCCAATGGTTTCATAAATAATGAGAAAATTTTTCTTATAAAACCACAAACTTTCATGAATCTTTCTGGTCAAGCTATCGGTGAAGCTTTGCGATTTTATAAATTAGATTTAAAGAATTTGATCATCATTTATGATGAACTAGACCTGTCACCGGGGAAAGTTCGTATAAAAATTGGTGGAGGACATAATGGGCATAATGGCATTAAGTCTATTGATGCCCATTGTGGTACTGACTATTGTCGTATACGCATAGGAATTGGTCATCCTGGAAGCAAAGAACTTGTTCATCAACATGTCTTGGGGAATTTTACCAAATCTGATCAAGAATGGTTATCCCCTCTCTTAGAGACAATTGCAAAAAATATCGCTCTCCTTATAAAAGATGATAAATCCCTCTTTATGAATGAAGTTTCACAAACGATAAAACACAATCAGAACCATTAGCTTGCGTGCCCCTGTCGCGTGAAGAATATGAATAAGAACTCTTAAAAAAATCCTCTTATAAACTTTCTCAAAGGCAAAATCTGTTGGCAACGTGAGAAGCTAGAAAATAGAACAGAATACAAGCTTGTATACACCTTTGAAGAAGAAAGGCTTATATTCTCTTTTGAGAGAAAGAGAAGATTGAACAGCAAACACAGCTCTCTCCAATCTTCTCCCCTAAATTAAAAAAAATCATTTGGCTGAATGGTCGACTGTAGCGGATCGTAACCATTTGATTGTTGACTATAAACTGCAGGAATACTCCTATTGTTTTGCAATACCACAACACGCGAACCAATGGGAACACGATCATAAAGATCGATAATATCTTGATTAAGCAAACGGATACACCCACTTGAAATAGCACGCCCAATTGACCACGATTCGTGTGAGCCATGAATACGGAAAAGTGTATCTTTCCCATTTTTGAACAAATAAAGTGCCCGCGCACCTAATGGATTATCGGGCCCTGGTGGCATTCCTTTCCCAAGATGACCATAACGTTCTGGTTCTCGAGCCATCATAGCTGCAGTAGGAGCCCAATTTGGCCACCGACGCTTGCGCTGTATAACCCCCTCACCTTCAAATGCTAGGCCTTCTTTACCGACACCAATCCCATAACGCAAAGCTTTTCCATTTTCACCAATAAGGTAAAGAAAACACTCTTGCGTATCTATAACCAATGTTCCAGGCGCATAAGATGTATAATAAATCACCTCTTGTCGCCAATATTTTGGATCAATTGTCGCAAGATCAACAGCAGGTAACGAATAGGTCTCATTCGTTACAGGACCATACAAAGCCTGTATTTCTGGTGGAATGTATCGAACTTGTTGAAAAGGTACCGATGACATATCTGACTGACGTGTAGCACATCCAGCCAAAGCCAAAAGTGCTGCAATTAAAAAGGCACAACGAGATAACACTCTTCTATTTTCTCCGATTAATTATTTATGCAGATTTGCATACCATGAAAAACTTAGCACAATATTAACATTAATTCGAAGTTTTCTTATCCTTTTAACTAAGGAGAACAATAAGGTAAGAAGAACTAAGGTAAAAAAGTAGATACCTATTACTTTAGACTTTTTTCTCACTTATCGCAAGACCAGGACTATAACTCTTCTGAAAATATGCTATAAAAAGGAAGCTTTATCTTGACCATAAAATTAATAGAAAAGAAAGACTCTCATGGGCTTTAAATGCGGTATTGTCGGATTACCTAATGTCGGGAAATCAACTCTTTTTAATGCATTAACAAAAACAGCCACTGCACAGGCTGCCAATTATCCTTTTTGTACCATTGAACCCAATACCGGAGAAGTTGCTGTTCCAGATTTACGAATGGAAAAAATTGCATCAATCGCTGGTTCAAAAGAAATGATTCCTACACGCATTAACTTCGTCGATATTGCGGGGCTTGTGCGAGGAGCTTCAAAAGGCGAAGGTTTAGGAAACAAGTTTTTAGCCAATATTCGCGAAGTCGATGCGATTGTCCACGTTTTACGCTGTTTTCAAAATGAAGATATTACCCATGTAGAGGGACGTATTGATCCTGTTTGTGATGCGACAACGGTTGAAACCGAACTCATGCTTGCGGATCTTGAAAGTCTTGAGAGACGAATCATACAAATCCGTAAACGAGCAACCGGAAAAGACAAAGAAGCTCTCACAATTTTACCTATTATGGAAAAAGCATTAAACATACTGCAACAGGGAAACCCTGTCCGGTTATTACTCAAAGATATTTCTTCCGATGAACACCACATTCTTAAGAGTTTGAATCTTTTAACCTCCAAGCCTGTACTTTATGTTTGTAATGTAAGCGAAAATGACGCCGCTCGTGGAAATAGCTTTACCCAAACAGTTGAAAAAATGGCAACAGAGCAAAATGCGCAAAGCATTATCATTTCTGCTTCTATCGAAGCGGAAATTACACAACTGAGTGATGCTGAAGCATCAGAATATCTCAATGCGCTAGAACTCTTTGAACCGAGTCTCAATCGCCTCATTCGCGCTGGTTACCATTTACTTGATCTCATTACTTACTTCACCTGTGGGCCTAAGGAAACACGAGCATGGACAATTACGCGTGGTACAAAAGCTCCCCAAGCAGCTGGTGTTATTCATTCAGATTTTGAGCGCGGTTTCATTCGTGCCCAAACCATCAGCTATAATGACTATATTGCTCTGGGTGGAGAAAGCGGTGCAAAGGAAGCAGGAAAAGCCCGCGATGAAGGAAAGGAATACATTGTGCAAGATGGCGATATCATGTTATTTAAACATAATACTTAAATCTTCACTCTGTCTTAATAGTTTATCTTGAAAACTTTGATAATAGCTCCTTGGAATCTTGTCGCAAAAATTCTCAAGAGCTTTTAGAACAAAAAAACTGTTGCTAGCATATGATTGTGATAGCAACAGCTTGGTCCATTAAAGAATAGAAATATAAAATTAGCGTGTCCAACGCCCTTCGTATTTAAATGTTGGAGCGTTCTTTAAAGAATCTTTTGTTGCATTTGTAATGAGTTTCCATTTACCATAATCATTTGTCATCTGGATTGTTTCTGGAGAAACGACCACATAACTCTCGCCTATGCCAAGAAAACCACCAACAGCAATAACAAATCCTGCAATATTATTTTCACGCAAAATAATATCTTTTACTTCACCAATATTTTCATCTTCTATATTATATACATTGGCGCCTATAAGACTGGAAGCAACAAAATCCGTTGCTAAAGGTGTCACATAACGCACAGACTTATCTATCCCCACCTGTACAATACCCGTCGAAGAGATCATTTCAGGTTTTGAAGGCACTTCAAAAGACTGAGCATAAGTACTAGAAACCATCAAAATTGACATAAGAGTAGTACATGCAATTTTTTTCATTTTAACATCTCCATTTTTACTTTGCTTTTACTTTATAAAACCTCAATGCATCATAAAAAGATTTGTTCCTTATGCTCTTTATACTCTATACTCTTTTGAGCCTTATCGCTTTACCCTTTTCTCTTTATTTCGTCTTTTATTTCTTTCTCAAACTCTTCTTCTAAACTACGCCAAATACGACCTTTTAAAATATAAACAAGCCCTGCAAAAATGATTAAAAATAAAATAACACGAAAACCGGTTTTTTTACGAATTTCCATATGAGGATCGGCAGCCCACATCAAAAAAGCAGAAACATCACGGGCGTAATGTTCAATGATTTCTGGGGTTCCATCTTCATAAGCAACTACACCATCACTCAAAGGAGGAGCCATAGTTAAAGAATTACCGGCAATAAAATAAGGATTATACCAATAACCATCAGAAACTTTTACCTTCTTCGGCGCTTCCTGATATCCTGTTAAAAGAGCTGTAATATAATCTGGACCAGCCGTATCATAATGAGTCAAAACATCCGTAATTAAAGCAGGAAAAGGTAAAGATACACCACGTGCACGTGCCATCAATGACAAATCTGGAGGATAAGCACTATTCAAAATAAATCTTGCTTCTTCTTCATGTGAAAAGGGAGAAGGAAAATAATCCGTTGCAACCCCAGCACGTTTAAAAAATTTTCCTTCTCGATTAGGACCATCACGCACTTCATATTGCCCCGCCAAAACTTTAATCTGTTCTTGATCATACCCAAGAGCTTTTAAATTGCGAAAAGCCACATATTTTAGCCCATGGCAGCTGGAACAAACTTGTTTATAAATCTTTAATCCGCGCCTCAATTGCGCCTTATCGTAGAACCCAAATGGACCTGAAAAACTCCATTCTTGTTTTTTAGGAACCTGTAAAGGAAAAGAAATAAATCCCTCTTCCTGATCAGAGGCACCACCCGCTAAACTCTGAGCAGAAAAACTCATAGCAACAATAACAACCAGCCCGACAAAAACATTTACCATAGTCTCTTTTTTTTCTGTTTTAAATCTTGCATAATTGAAGAAGGAAGAGAATAATTTTTTTCAAACGCTGGCAAAATCGGCAAAATAACCAAAAAAAATATAAAATAATAAACCGTAGCCAATTGTGTCCATAAAAGAATTTTGTCACTTATTTCTCTTGACCCCAACCAACCAAGAAAAACGACATCAATAACCAACGCCCAAAAGAAAATTTTATAAACAGGTCGATATCTTGCTGAACATATTTTAGAGCGGTCCAACCATGGCACAAAAATTAAAATGCAAATCGAACTGACGAATAAAACAAAGCCAACAAAGTTTGAAGAGAAAATACCAATATCAAAAGTTATAGCACGAAGCATCGCATAAAAAGGCAAAAAATACCATTCTGGAACTACACGAAGAGGTGCCTTTAAAGGATCTGCCACACTATAATTTTCAACCTGCCCCATATAATCGGGCATATAAAACAAAAACCAGGCAAAGAAGATGAGAAAAACAGTAATAGCAAAAATATCTTTGATCAGTGCATAAGGCGAAAATGGAACCGTTTCCTTATCTGACTGTATAGCAAGACCCGTTGGATTGCCTTGCCCAACACAATGAATTGCCCAAATATGCAGCCCCACAAAAAGAAGCAAAATAAATGATAAAACATAATGGAAAACATAAAAACGATTCAACGTTGGTTGTCCTACGACATAACCACCCAGAAGTGTCTCATGCAACCATGTCCCCACCAAAGGAATCGTTTTGAAAAGCCCTGCAATCACTGAAGCCGCTGAAATAGACATCATCCCCCAAACAAGCACATAACCAAAAAATGCTATTGCCATCATGATGATATAAATAAAAATACCTGTAACCCATACCATTTCTCGCATATTTTTATAAGAACCATAATAAAGTCCACGTGCTAAATGGATATAAACAGCAATAAAAAAAAACGAAGAGCCTACACAATGCCATGGACGAAAAAGCCAACCAAACTGCCCTTCACGCCGAAATCGTTCACTGGTTTCAAAAGCCAAATGAATATCCGGAACATAATGCATAGCCAAGACAATACCAGTCAAAAGCTGTGATAAAAGCATAATGGTCAAAATACCGCCAAATGTATAAAAGTAATTAAGATTACGCGGAACAGGAAAAATCACAAATGCATTATAAAAAAAACGAGGAAGAGGAAAACGCTTATCAAACCAACGGGCAAGTGCATTTTTAGGACAATAAGGAGAAAACCTTGTCATAACCTTATCCTATTTTGAGCAAAGTATCAGAAAGAAATTGGTAAGGAGGAATAGTCAAATTATAGTTAGCTGGACCCGACCGCACTCTTCCAGCTGTATCATAAACAGACCCATGACAGGGGCACAACCATCCTCCAAATTTACCCGATTGCCCAAGTGTTACACAGCCTAGATGCGTACAAAGATTAATGACGATAAGCCAATTTTCACGTCCTTTACCTGCTGAACGTGCAAAATCCGTCGCTTCTTTTTCACCTTCAAGATTAGGATTGCGCGCTTGACGATCTTTTAGAAGTCTCAATTCAGTAGCGCGCGCATCAGCAATTTCTTTTGCCGTACGATTTCGAATAACAACAGGCTGTCCTCGCCACTTTACCGTTACTGACATCCCCTCTTCAATACCAGAAAGATCAACCTCAACAGAGGAAGATGCCAAAACAGCTTCATCTGGACGCAACTGACGGATAAAAGGCCACACAACCGCTCCCATTCCAACTGCTCCTGCAACAGCTGTTACCAAAAACAGAAAATCCCGCCTCGTTTGCTCACCCATGGCCTTAACTTAAAGAGACACTTTGCTAAAACATTCTTTTACCATACCCTCTCCCATTGTACAATGCTTGATCACTCCGTTACCTCAACCATAAAAACATCCCCGTAAAACACTCCTGCCATTTGTATGGTTTATACAAAAAACTGTTTTATAATGATAATTCATCGTTTTACAGAGTGAATGAAATCCTGAAACACCGTAAGGTTTTTTCATTTCAAACCTATTCATATTAATCAATCAAAATTACTCCCCCGCCCGTGAAAATCAGAGATAGCATGTAAATAAACACTTCTAAAGAAAGAAACATAGTCTTGTTATGACCATATCTCAGTAAACAAGTTGAGCTTATCGGTTATTTCTTTAACACATTTACAGCATCTCTCCCTCCCTCAATTCCAACTGGTTGCATGAGTATTTTTTTCGCTTCTGTTTTTGCATAAAAAGCATATTTTGTTGATTTTAATTAAAATTGATGATCTAACCTCATTAAATATCCCACTTTTCAACATAATGAGCCAATTCATTTCATGGATTGCTCAATAAAATGAAGTCCCTAATAGGGAGCTTCTCTCTGATCCCAAACAGACCTGTATACATAACTTTTTCCCTGAAATTTAAAGGGAATAAAAATGAACCGTAAAAAACATGTATTTCTCAAAGCATATTTTTCGAATAAATTGTGGTGCTTCTTTACAAAGTCGAAAGAAAAATCATATTATAGAGAACATGACACTTCATATAGCTCTTTTCCAACCTGATATTGCTGGTAATACTGGAACGATTTTACGTCTTAGCGCTTGCTTTGGTTTACATGTGCACATTATTGAACCTGCAGGCTTTAATCTGTCGGATCGTAATCTCAAACGCGCAGGATTGGATTATCTCGAATATGCTTCCTTAGAACGACACATTGATTGGCAACATTTTATAAGCTCCATGAAACACTTTAACCGCCGCCTGTTGCTTTTAAGTACAAAAGCAAAAACATGCTATACGCAGATATGCTATCAAAGAAATGATGTTTTACTTTTTGGTCGTGAAACAGCTGGCGTTCCCGATTATGTTCATGAAGCGGCCGATTACACATTAAAAATTCCCATGCAACCACAGGCACGCTCTCTAAATCTCGCCATGAGCGTAGCCATAACAACAGGAGAAGCATTACGCCAAATTGGTTATCATGAAAGAAACTGTAATCTATAAAAACATAAATTATCACGAAAAACAATAATACAACATATAAAGAACAGTTAGAGCGTATAATGCCTATCATTTTCCAACAATTAAGTGCTGGTAAAATAAACATTTCTTAGTGCCCATCACATCCATTTTATATCACCTCATATCACCACCTATGAATGATTAAATACTCCTCATAGTAAAAATCCAGTGAACATCCCCCTCTTTATGGTCATACAAGGTGCAAACCGCTACCACTATTCTCTTTATTCGTTCTCATTTTCGAGAATCCTTATCTTTGAGATGATTCATAAGAGACATTTTTCCTCTCTGTAATCATTTTTCCTCACTTGTGACGTGTAAGGCAATAACTTTGATTGATGTAATATGAACAGGTTTGAAATAACCTTACAATATTGTGAACTCTTATTTCACATGAATAATGATTATTATAAATTAATATATTGACTTAAAAAATATAAACAACAGTGAGTTTATAAACAGAAATATTATAAATCAATTTTTTCTAATAGTGCATGACGATCCATTAAAAATCCGCTTTCAATCCATATCATTTCTAGCTCTTTAAGCTTTTTTCCTAAAAGTACACCTTTTGTAAAACCTTTCTTTATTAAATCGTTACCATTAATAGGAAAAGTTGGAATTTGCCATTTTTGGGCAAATTGATAAAGCTTGACATAACCCTCTGCTTTTTGCAAAGCATCACTTTTTTCCAGATGATCAAGATGTGATGCAGCGACAGACAACGATAATTGATCTAAAACTGGCTGTCGTCCATGAAAATAAATCAGTTTTTGCACAAAATGATCAGAACAGTTTTGGTTTATTATTTCTAACTCTGCCCATTCTTTTAATCGCGTTGTTTCTTTAAGAGAAAAACGCAAGCGCTGTGCCATTTCATGAAGACGCATTGGATCAGGAGGAAGAAGGCTTTCTAGCCGTAACAATGGATCAACTTTCCAACCAAGATCCTGTTCTGTCTTCACCAATGCGTGAATTGCATCAATACCCCATCGTTCTGTTTCAGGAAAAATGAGTGCCAAAATTCTGCTTTGTCGCATCCATAAAAGAGCACGCGTTGGATCAAACGCCGCAAGAAGCTTTTTCATTTCTGCCCAAATACGTTCAGAAGAAAGTTTTTTTAAACCGTGTTTTAAACGAACACATGCCTTCAATCCTTGCACATCAGGTCGCCCTGCTCCATACCACGCAAAAAAGCGAAAAAACCGTAAAATACGCAAATAATCTTCGCCAATACGATCTTCTGCAACCCCAATAAAACGAACTGTTCGGCTAGCAATATCACTCAAACCTCCCACATCATCATAAAGGTTGCCAGCAGCATCACAATACAGCGCATTTATCGTAAAATCTCGCCGTTCAGCATCTTTTTTCCAATCACGACCAAATGCCACTTTTGCATGACGACCATCTGTTTCAATATCGCAGCGAAGCGTTGTAACCTCATAAGAACATGAATGAGCAACTACTGTTATTGTACCAAAAGCAATCCCTGTAGGAATAGCTTTAAATCCTGCTTCTTCTACACGTGCAATAACCTGTTGCGGCAAACAGGTTGTTGCAATATCAATATCACTAATAGGCTGCCCTAGCAGTTGATTGCGCACTGCTCCCCCTACAATACGCGCCTCTTCCCCCTCCACAGACAAAACACGAAGAAGTGTTTGGATATCACTTTGTTGTAACCACGCAACCTGTTTGAAGTTCTGTCTTATATTCACCCTTTAACCTTTCAAAAAAGTTGTCTTCATTGCTTTAAAAAACTCTCTTCATAAAACAAATTTTTTAAGACATCCCTTATAAAGCACGTCTATTCTTCCAAAGAAACTTTTCTCTTCTATACGAATATGAAAAAAAACGGCATATGATACTTCATTTCTTCTCATTTTCTGTTACAAACAATAAGATATCCATTATCATGCAGAGAAAATTACCATTTTTGCGACAAACGCCTTAAGGAAGAAATATGAGTCAACATGATCCATCATCCAATTCTATAAAAAAGGTCAATATCAATCATGAAGCTCAAGTCATTATTGATGATATTGATACGGCACACAAAGAATTGGATATTTTACAAAAAGAAATTGACAAAGTTATTTTTGGGCAAAATCAGGTAATCGAAAATGCTTTAATCGCTATTTTTGCTGGTGGTCACGCCCTTCTTGTCGGTGCTCCAGGACTTGCAAAAACACGTCTTGTTGAAACATTGGGAACAGTCTTAGGGCTTGATGAAAAACGCATCCAATTCACTCCTGACTTAATGCCATCGGATATTATTGGTTCTGAAATTATGGATTCCGATAAAGACGGTAAACGTTCTTTTCGATACATTCAAGGTCCTATTTTTACGCAACTTCTCATGGCCGATGAAATCAATCGTGCTTCCCCACGGACACAGTCAGCCCTTTTACAAGCTATGCAAGAATATCATGTTACTGTTGCAGGTACCCGTTATGATTTGCCACAACCTTTTCATGTTCTTGCAACGCAAAATCCTCTCGAACAAGAAGGGACCTATCCACTTCCTGAAGCACAACTGGATCGCTTTTTGATGCAAATCGATATTGACTATCCTGACCTCACAACAGAGCGACGGATTATTTTAGAAACAACAAAAGAAAAAAAATCAAATGCAAAACCAATTTTATCCGGCAAAAAATTGCAAAAAATTCAAAATATCGTTCGCAAAATGCCTCTTTCAGAAAATGTGATTGAAGCTATTTTAAAAATTGTCCGCTCATCTCGCCCTCATAAAGACAATAGCCTTGCTAATACTTATGTTTCTTGGGGACCTGGTCCACGGGCATCACAAGCCCTTTCACTTTGTGTTCGCGCTCGTGCTCTTTATTATGGACGCTTAGCTCCTTCACTTGATGATGTTGAAGCATTGGCCTATCCCGTATTACAACACCGCATGGCTCTTAATTTTTCTGCCCGTGCTGAAGATATAACCGTAAAAGATATTATTAATAACCTTGTGAAAGATGCTCTTTGAATGGCTCTTGGCAAAAAAGTTTTACAAAAGCCTCCATTGTCGCTGGCAAATGAACTGCATAAGGATACTGGCAAAATGCCATATTTCCTTTTACAAGCGCGTCATATCGCTAATACATTGATAACCGGATGGCATAGACAACGTAAAAGCGGTAATGGGGAAAACTTTTGGCAATTTCGTCCCTATATGGAAGGAGAATCCATTAGCCGCATTGACTGGCGTCGCTCAGCGCGTGATGAAAATACATATCTCCGTGAACATGAATGGCAAATGACACAAACCGTTTGGCTTTGTCCTGATCAGAGCGCATCAATGCATTACTGTTCGCGCTTTTCTAAAATCTCTAAAGGTAATCATGCCATTATTCTTACCCTTACCTTGGCATCCCTTCTTGCACGCAGTGGCGAACATATTGCTATTCCCAACTTAATGTCCCCCACAATGACATCCAATGTCGTAGAACGAATAGCCTTTGCTTTAGAAAATCATTCCGATGAAAATTTATTTCCGGATTTTTCAACGATTACACGCTTTTCACATGTCGTTATAATGAGTGATTTTCTCGATTATCCTGAAAAAATCATCCAACATTTAACCGTTTTAACTACAAAACAGGTGACAGCTCATTTAATTGAAATCTCTGATCCCGCAGAAGAAAGCTTTCCCTACACAGGTCACACAGAATTTTTGGATCCTGAAACGAAAGAGAAACATGTTTCCACTAAAGCAGAAGATCTTCGTAGGAGCTATTGTAAACTATATCACGCAAGGCGACAAGAATTGGTAAATTTTTGCGCACGCCAAGGATGGTCTTATCACGTTAGTACAACAGATCAACCTTTAACAGAGACCATTTTTCATCTTGCAAATACAATGAGCGACTCTCCATTGCAAAAAAGGAGGGCACTTTGAGTTTTGCTGCTCCCTTTCTGTTACTAGGGCTTTTGTTCCTACCGGTCATTTGGTGGCTGTTGCGGATAACTCCTCCATCTCCGCGTAAAGAGCTTTTTCCCCCTTTTCGCTTCTTACCCAAACCAACTCATCAACAAGAAACAGCAAAACATACACCTTGGTGGTTGCTCTTGTTGCGTTTAACCATAGCGGCACTTGTTATCATAGCTCTAGCACGCCCCACTTGGAATCAAAAACCAATAAGCTTTTCTGGGTCTCAACCCCTTGCACTCATTATTGATAATGGTTGGGTTTCTGTAAAAGAATGGAAACAGCGCATCTCTATCGCTGAAATGCTCCTTGCACAGGCAGAAAAACAGCAAAAAAATATTTATCTTGTTGCAACGGCTGAAAATAATATCTCCAATATAGAGCCCCAACCAGCCAAGATTATAAAACAGCATTTAATGCATTTGCAACCGCGTCCTTGGCCTGTCAACCGTGTGCATGCCTTCAAAAAACTCAGCGAAATAACCAAAGGAAAACCTCTTGATATTGCTTATTTAAGTGATGGATTACAAACAAATGAAGATGAGCAAGCTTTTGCTCTTCTTGAAGAATTAAAACCTAGAAACTTCTTGTGGTATTTGACTGATATTTCCGATTTAACCGGCATAACATCCATAGAAAATAACAATGGAAACATGGGCGCGCGTATTATCCGCTCAACAACACACAGTAATACTCCCGCTATACTCAGCCTTTACGATTCAAATAATCAACTTCTCGGTCAATTTACGAACAATTTCTCTGAAGGAGAAACAACAGCACTTGTTCCTTTTAATGTACCACTTGAACTACGCAATGATATCGCTTGGATAAAAATAAACAATCAAAACCATGCTGCTGCAACCTTCTTGGTAGACAGCCATAACAGGATAAGCCGTGTTGCTCTTCTCTCACCCGATACTAATGAAATGGCACAGCCTTTACTTGCTCCATTTTATTACATTATCAAAGCCTTACAAGGTCATACACAGCTTATAACAGCCGGTGGAAGAGAACTTTCAACGGATATTGATCATTTGCTTAAACAAAATCCATCTGTTTTGATTATGGGTGACATTGTTAACATACCCCCAAAAGCAGAAAAAAAACTTTCTGATTTTGTGAATAAAGGGGGAACACTCATCCGCTTTGCAGGAGAAAAACTCAGTAGCGCAGAACATTACGATAACCTTCTTCCGATACCACTGCGCCCAGGTCAACGTTCCCTTGGAAGTATTATGTCTTGGACAAAACCACAAAAGCTTGCACCTTTTGCAAAAAATAGCTTTTTCTTTGGTCTTCCCTGTCCAGGAGATGTTACTGTCTCGCGCCAAATCCTCGCAGAACCAACCCCAGATCTTTTTGAAAAAACGTGGCTTAGCCTTTCGGATGGAACTCCTCTTATTACCGCAGCAAAACGTGGTAAAGGAACCCTCATTCTCATTCATGTTGCTCCTGACCCAACATGGTCTAACCTTCCTCTTTCTGGCTTTTTTGCACAAATGCTGCAAAAATTAATCACATTAGGTTCTAACGAAAACACAAACCTAACACACAGAGAAAAAAGAACAGTGATACAAAACCCTTGGCGAACTATAGCCGTTGACGGACAATTACAAGTACCACCCTCTGATGTTGTTCCTTTGATCTTTGACTCTCAAAATCCACCCCATCCTTCCTACCATACTCCCCCAGGACTTTATGGTGCCAAAAACAATTTTTATGCACTCAATCTCTTAACTCATTCGTCGCACTTGATGAAACAATCATCATTGCCAACTTCTCTTAATAAAAGCCCTTTATCTTACGATACAAAAGAAAAAAATCTTATCGGTCCACTTTTAGGATTAGCCATCTTATTATTCGCCTTTGACAATTTTCTCATTTTATGGATGGGAGATATTTTTTCTTTCATGAAACGGCGTAATATGTTTCTCGTCCCCTTTATAAGTCTTATTGCCTTGTTTTCATATGATCCAACTCTTCATGCACAAACGAAAGAAAATCATCATGATAGTGTACAAGCTGCTGGCGCAACACATCTTGCCTATGTTATAACCAATAATCATGAAATTGATACAACGAGTAAAAGTGGTCTAGAAGCGTTAAGTCAATTTATCGCAGAGCGCACAATGCTTACCCTTGGCTCTGTTACAGCACTTGATCTCGATAAAGATGAACTCTCTTTTTATCCTCTTATTTACTGGCCAATTGATGTTAAGAGTCCTATACCAACCCCCAAAAGCCTTGAAAAAATAAATAACTTTATGAAACATGGGGGAACAATTTTATTTGACACGCGCGATCAGATAAAGAGCAATCTTAATCTTGAAGGAGACGCTACTCCAGAAACGCAAAGATTACGAGATATCTTAAAAGAGTTAAATATTCCATCCATTGAGCCAGCATCAACAGATCATGTTGTTGCACGTTCTTTTTATATTATGCCAGATTTTCCTGGTCTCTACCGTGGTTCACCTTTATGGGTTGAATCCTCATCAACAAACAAAAAAAATAAAAACTCTCTTGCCAACGGCGATAACGTAAGCTCCCTTCTCATCACCGCAAATAACTTTGCTGGGGCTTGGGCACTCGATGAAAAAGGGGCATGGAAATATCCCCTTGTTCCCAATGATCCAATGCAACGTCTATGGGCATTTCGTGCAGGTTTAAATATTGTCCTTTATGTGCTTACAGGAAACTATAAAGCGGATCAAGTGCATGTTCCAGCACTCTTGGAACGCTTTAAAAGAGAAAGAAGGCAATGATATCATTTTTCACTTTTCAGCCTTTTTTACCACTCTTTTGGATTCTGCTCTTAAGCGGAATATCGATTCTTTTTGTCGTTGTTGGTCTTGTTACGCAACGGCAAGGTTCTTTATTTCGTCTGATGGCATTAAGCGCCCTTATCCTTGCTTTGCTCAATCCAATGATCATAAAAGAACAGCGCGAACCACTGAAAAGCACAGTAGGCATTGTCATTGACCGCAGCAAAAGCCAATCATTTGGAACACGTACAAATGATAGTGATGAAGCGCGCAGGCAATTAGTCGAAACACTGGCGCATTATCCACAATTTGAACCACGCTTTATTGAAGCTGGGAAACTTGCTGATAATCAATATGCACCCTCAACGAATTTGTTTGAAGCTTTAACACAAGCATTATCTGATGTACCGTTCTCTCGTTATGCAGGAACCATTTTTATCACCGATGGACAAGTGCATGACATCCCTGACCTATCAGATCTTCATCATGAAGCACCTCTCAATGCCCTGATTACAGGATACTCAGATGAATTTGATCGCCAAATCAAGTTTATTTCTCCTCCACGCTTTGCCCTTGTCAACAAACCACAAACGCTCTCCATTTTGGTAGAAGATAAAGGCCCCGCCAAAAAAACAATATCAGAGAAAGCAAATATTACACTAAGCGTCAATGGACAAGACATTGGCCATTATTCTGTAACTCCTGGCGTGATTTTTCAAACTGAAATTACCCTTCCTCATGCTGAAAAAAATATTATCCAAGTTATAACTGATCCACACAAAGGTGAACTAAGCTTGGAAAACAACCGCGCCATAACAATTATTGAAGGAATCAGAGAAAATTTACGCGTTCTTCTTATTTCAGGTGCTCCTTATAATGGAGAACGGACATGGCGAGACCTTTTGAAAGGTGACTCCAATATTGATCTTGTTCACTTTACTATTTTGCGTCCCCCCACCAAAGCAGATAATACGCCCTCAAGCCAATTATCCTTAGTGGTCTTTCCCACAAGAAAACTCTTTGTTAAAGAAATTAATAACTTTGATCTCATCATCCTTGATGGCTACCAGCACTCTACTGTTCTCCCCTTAATCTATTATGATTATATCGCCCAATATGTACAAAAGGGGGGTGCATTGTTGATGGTAACAGGACCTGAATTTACCCAAAAAAACTCACTTGCGAAAACACCTTTAATAAGCATTCTACCGGCATTGCCCAATGGAACTATTATTGAAAAACCTTTTCGCCCCACATTAACCAAAGAAGGTGAGCGCCATCCTGTCACAAGGGGTCTTGCAACACTTAACCTTCCCGCTTCTCAATGGGGGCAATGGTTGCGACAAATTGCTATTCAAAACATAAATAACGGAATCGCCCTCATGAAAGGAGCGGATGAACAACCACTTTTACTTCTCTCCCATGTTGATAAAGGACGTGTGGGCATGTTGCTTTCTGATGAAAGTTGGCTTTGGGCACGAGGTTTCGAAGGCGGTGGTCCTTATGCTGCTCTTTATCGTCGTATTGCCCATTGGCTCATGAAAGAACCAGAACTTGAGGAAGAAAAATTAAGTGCGACCAGCAGCCATCATCATTTAACAATTCGCCGCCAAACTCTAAAAGACCATCCAGAACCCGCTGAAATAATCTTTCCCTCTGGAAAAAAAGAAAATATTACTCTGACCAAAGAGAAAGAAGGCCTTTTTACTGCAACTGTGACCACTGATGAGACAGGAATTTTTAACATTAAAAATGGCGGTTTAACAATACTTTCTTCTGTAGGGATGCTCGATAATCTTGAGTTGTTTGACTTGATTTCAACACAAGAAAAACTAGCCCCCATTATTAAGCACACTGGTGGCTACATCGGACGTTTACACCCTGAAGGAAAAGAAAACATTCATCTTCCTCCATTTAAGCTGATTCAATCAAAAACAAGTCCGTCCTCTTCCCCAGCACATTCAATTGTTCTGAAAGAAGCAACAGAAACCCGTTTAATCAATACCTTTTATTTTTCGATATTTTCTGGTTTTTTTGCACTGCTTGCTTGCCTTTTACTGTTGAGCAGCATGTGGTATTATGAAGGCCGTTAAAAAGTCTGAGATTTCGTATAATAGTTTTAAAATTCAGCTTATCTTTTTACGTATTTACTTGTCTTTTGTAATTAGATAACGTATTGATTTATAACTCAAAATACAGTGGAATTCTCCTTATTTCCAATATCCTCATATTAAAACAATAAAAAACATTCTCTTGCGTATTATTAGAAGGGATGCTGTATGGATAGAAACCATTGAAGAAAAGAGTGAAATACCTCTTATGAATCCTCTTAAAGCAAAGCAAGGATTTTCATAAAATTGGGGGAAAATAGTATGATGTTTTTTATTTGCACCTTGTATTAAGTGTAGAGATGGTAGTGTACAGTAAGCCCTATATAGTTCACAGAAGCTTTCCATTATAATATCGAGTACCATCGTGAAATTAGCTCAAACGCATTGAGAAATGTTTTTTTTTACAAATATGTGAATCTACAACACAATGATATTTTATTAGGGATATTCTATTTGGAACATTCCGCTTGAGACATTCTTTTTTGCAAGCTAATTTTCATTTTACAATCTTTCTTGCCTTTAAGCACTAACTTATCTTATGTTTATTCTTTAAATCGTTTTTAATACTTTACGAGCTTTTATGTTTTATCTTGCCCATATATCGGATGTACATCTTTCCCCTCTCCCGCAACCTTCCCTTTTTGAACTTTCTGGGAAACGTCTTACCGGTTATCTGAACTGGCAAAAAAAACGTAAGAGTCAGATGGCAACAGATGTCCTAGAAACTTTAATAGATGCCTTGAACAAAACAAAACCTGATCACCTTGTGATCTCTGGTGATCTTGTAAATCTTGCTCTCGATAAAGAATTTGTACAAGCTCATCGTTGGCTACTTAACCTAGGAAAACCTCAAGATATTTCTTTGACATTTGGAAATCACGATGCCTATGTCCGGGGCGCTTTACAAAAAGCATGCACTCTCTTTAAACCTTGGATTACAGGTGACATCCCTCAAAAAAGTGCCTTTCCTTATATGCGCATTCGCAAAGATGTTGCCATCATAGCAGCTTCTTCAGCCATTGCGACATTGCCTTTTCAAGCTTCTGGCTATTTTGGTAAAATGCAAGCGCAAACTTTACCGCTCTTTTTAAAGGAAGCAGCACAGCGCAACCTTTTTCGTGTCGTCATGATTCACCACCCCCCCTTTCCAAAGGCAACGTCTTGGCATAAAAAACTACGGGATATAAAACGTTTTCTAGACATTATCAAATACCACGGTTGTGAGCTTATTCTTCACGGACATACTCATTTACCCACATTGAATTACATTGAAGGACCAATTAAAAAAATTCCTATTGTTGGTGTTCCTTCCGCATCACAAGCTTTTGGTGATAAAAAACCGCCCGCAGGCTTTAATTTATTTTCCATTGAACGCTTACAAAATCAATGGCATTGCCAATTACAACGTTATAGCATTATCAACCCCAAAAACGAGATTGCATGTACTGAAACAATTAATCTTTAAACACCTTCATAGTTGCCCAAACAACAAAAAATAAAAACATTTTTATTTCACATCCCTTTGGAAATCATAATTCTTATTTCCCTTTTTCTCCTTAAAAGATAAAGTTTCACCTTCTCTGTCAATAGATCAATTTTTCTCAGACAGTTCCATCTGCTGCCCCACTTATGTGACTAGCTTTTTACAAACTTATCGGTTTTCTTCCTTCCCGCTCTAAAGGACGAAAATTCTACCACATCTGATTTATAAATAATTCGGATTCTTGTCTCACGGGTTCCAGCTGCTAATTGCGCATGTGATTTACTTCACAAAGCTCTACACATAAACCCTGCTTTGAATTTCATCATCCACTCCTCCAAAAGCATCTAATGCCTAAAATCCTTATATTATTACAATGATGATATTTTATAGAATAATAGAGACGCTCATTCAGCTTCTATACCTGAAAATCAATGGCTAAAAAAGCCAAATAATAACTAAAGTATATAATTTAAATAACCCAACCTACTTGTGATTCATAAACAAATGATGTTGATTGATTTATCGTAAATAGATTTGAAATGATCCATTACTATTTCACTCGAAATTTATTATCGTACATTAAAAAATTAGGAAAATAATAGATTATATTTCGATAACAGACATAGGTAATAATGTTTTTTATGTCTCAATAAATTCCTAATTTTCTCTCTATTTTTTCCTATAAATCACTTTATAATACTCTTTATAATTATTTTATTATTGAATTATATTGCGGATGTAATTTTACGTTCTTTAGAATTTTTTTGCGAGCTTTTTGTTATTAAATAAAATATTTTACGATACCGCAAAACAGAAAAGTTGATTGTATGAAAAATCTTTCAAATAAAATAAAATGCCATTAGCTTGCCAATTCACATGTTGGTTTAAAAAAGCATCTTTTAAAGCACCCAAACCCATTTCCCGACGGTACCTATGAATGATGTAATGTTAAGTCCATTTAGCAACACCATCTTCACGTTTATGGAAAAGCAAGCTAGTATCAAAATCTCACACTTTGCCACCCCCTAATGTAGCGACAGCCTTTAGCACTTAAAATGGTTCATAAGAAGCATTTTTATTCTTTCTTTAATGTTTTTATCTCACGACGCCCCCTCTTTTTGACGTGCAAAAGACATGGTTTTGATCGGTTCAATATGGTATAGGTTTAAAATGAGAAAATCTTATGACACTTGGGTCTCTCACTCAACATGACAAAAAGTAATTTATGTTTACAAATCAAAGTATTGTTCGAATAAAATAGTAGCTCTTTTGAGTAAAGGATATTTACTAGAACATATCTGAAAAATAAAAGCCTCATTCGAAAATGAGACTTTTGAAGTGTTTAATTCTGCAAAAATTAAAATTTATAAGCTACACCCACACGAAAATCATTTGTCTTGTAGCCCATTTCAAATTTATCCTGTATGAACTTCTTTTTGCCAAAATCTGAATAACGATATTCTGCACGTACAATAATATTATCAGTCATTGCAAAATCAATACCACCTCCAAGGGTATAACCAATCATGGTCTTTTTTTCATCATGCAACCAATCAGAAAAATCAACTTCTCCATTTTTGCTATCAGCTACTGCCGCAAAAATATTCTGAAGCTGCGTATAAGCAATCCCTCCAGAAATATAAGGCATCATACGCTCAATCGCAAAACCAACTCTCACCCGTGTAGCACCAGCCCATTTTTGTTTTAAAGTATGACGTACAGCTTTAATAGGTGTTGTCGAATCCTCCTCATGCAAATCTCTTGTTAGACTTGTTTTTTCTACAAGTTTTGGTGTTTCTTCAGTTGAACTTTTTTTCGGTAGATTGACATCTTTAGAATTCTTTTTACCAAACCACATAATATCTGTATCAATACCTATAATAAAACTATTATCGATATCAATATTGGAACCTGCATAAACGCCCCCGATAAAACCAGAAAGTTTAGGTAAATTCTCCTTTCCAATTGGATTCCATATCCCTGTCTCATGTTTTAAATAACTTGCAGTTGTTTTACCTGAAAAGTTACCAATCTGTCCTCCAAGATAAAATCCTGTCCAAGACAAAGCAGGTGCTGGAATAACAGGAACAGGTTGTTCAGGAATAACGATATCCGACGCCTGTACTACAGAAATTGAAATTAAAGAAAATATAGATGTTGAGGCTAAATACTTTGTAATCATAATTGCTCCCCTAAAAGCTAATGTGATACATAAATAATGATAAATCGTTTCACAATTTTTTGAAAAAATCTATAGCAAAAATGACACAGTTAAAAAATTAAAATTAGTTTTAAATAAAGCTTAAATATTATTTATAATTTCCAGAAGCTATTAATCTATAGTAGCTTTTATAGCTTCATATTGATCATTATTACCTAGAATTATATAAATAATTATAATGTCAATTTTTTGAAAAAATGAGATACCGCTCATAAAAAATATGATTCACTAAATTAATCACTCACCGCTTTTTGTATAAAGAATGATACCTAGAATGGAGAATTTTTTCATCACACTTGAAAAAACAGTAGAGAACTTCACTCTAACCCTCTCAAGCGTCTATGAAATGAAAGACAAAAATTAATATATAAAAATGGAATTAATAATTTTTATTTATTCTTATAGAATTATTTTAATATTTCATGATTTTTGTAAAAACTGAACAGACCAATTGCCCAGTTTCTGCAATTAATTTTTCCACACGAAGCAAATCAGGTTCCCCAACACTATTCAACAAAAGGTCACTTAATCCAGGTGGCATGTCATTGGGATCAAGAGAATCATTTAAGCAAAGCCGTATAATTTGACTCAAATTTGTATAAAGACGATAGGCATAATGTAAATCAGCAATACATGACTGATTAAGAAAACTGTTTGGTAAGTGATCTAAAATATCCGCTGTCGTCGCTCCAATTTGAAACTCAATGACATGCGTAATAAGAGAAAATTGAGCAATAAACTCCAAATCCATAATGCCACCAGACATCGTTTTTAAATCCCATTGATTTTTTGGCGGCTTTTCTTTTGCAATCAAGGCACGCATTTCACATACTTCTTTTGCAACTTCCTTCTTATCACGAGAAATAGCAATAATTGCACACACTTCATTTTCTAGCTTTTGTAAAAAATCAGGGTCTCCTGCAATGCCTCGAGCCCTTGTTAAAGCAAGATATTCCCATATCCATGCTTCTTGGCGATAATACTTTTTAAAAAATGGAAAAGAAACAGCAATAGGTCCTTTATTGCCTAATGGCCGTAACCTTAAATCAACGACATAAAGAATACCTTGGCTTGTAAGAGTGGATAAAGCAGAAACGAGGCGTTGTGCTAAACGCGTATAATATTGAGAGATATAAAGAGGCTTTTCTCCATCAGATATTTCTGCATCATCATCGTGTTCATAAAGCAAAACGAGGTCAACATCGGAATCTGCTGTTAATTCGCGACTTCCAAGCTTCCCCATACCCAATATGCCAACACGCCCCCCTTTAATACGACCATGAAGACGAGAAAATTCCTCTTGAACAGTAGCAAATGTTTTTGTAATCATAAGATCAGCAAGCGCAGTAAAAGCAAAACCCGCTCTTTCTCCTGTAATTGTACCGTTTAAAATTCGAATACCAATCAAAAAACGTTGTTCATCTGCAAAAATCCTTAAATGGTCAAGAATTTCCTCATAAGAAAGAACATTTTCAAGAAAATATTCAAGCCGTTTTTCTAAGTACGTTTTGGTCGGTAATTCTGAAAGAATATTCGGATCTAACATTCCATCAAAAACATGGGACCTGCGTGCAATAATTTCTGCAAGACGTGGAGCAGCCCCCATAATAAGGACAAGCATATCCAAAAGAGAAGGATTAGACTGCAAAAGACTAAAAAGCTGAATTCCTGAAGGTAAGCCCTGTAAAAAACCATCAAAACGTAACATCGCCTCATCAGCTCGTTTTGTCCCACCAAAAGCTTTCAAAAGAGCTGGTGTTAATTCCGTTAATCTCTCGCGTGCTTCGGCTGATTGCGTTGCTTTATAACGACCAAAATGGAGCGTGCGCATAATACGACAAATATCACTTGCTCTTTCGAAGCCTAAACGGCTTAACGTTATTAATGTCTCCGGATCATCTTCTTCACCGGTAAAAACTAAATTACCAATTTCTAAACCAAGTTCTTGCTCATTCTCAAACAGTGCAGCATAATGTTTTTCAACAATCTGAAGTGTTTTTAATAAATCACGGATAAAACTGCTCCTGTCTTGATAACCCATTAAATAGGCAACACTCGTGAATTGAGCAGTATCATTTGGAAGAAGATGTGTTTGTTCATCGAAAAGCATTTGAATACGATGTTCCACATTTCGAAGAAAAGCATAACTTTTTATAAGGCTATTTCTCGTTTTCTCACTGATCCAACCAAGCGTGTGAAGTTCTGCTAACATTGCAACTGTCTGACGTCCACGTAATTGAGGAAAACGTCCACCAGCAATGAGCTGCTGTGTCTGAACAAAAAACTCAATCTCACGAATACCACCACGACCTAACTTTATATTATGCCCATAAGCTGCAATTTGACCGTAATTTTTATGCGCATGAATTTGACGTTTGATCGAATGAATATCAGCAATAGCAGCATAATCTAAATATTTCCGCCACACATAGGGAAAAAGCTCTTTGAGAAAGTTAAAACCTGCCCTCTTATCACCAGCAACTGGACGTGCTTTAATCATGGCTGCTCGTTCCCAATTTTGCCCACGCCCTTCGTAATAACGCAATGCAGTCCTTACTGGTAAGGCCAAAGGGGTTGAACCTGGATCTGGACGAAGACGAAAATCAAGACGAAAAACATATCCTTCCGCAGTGCGTTCTTGAATGATACGGATTAATCGGCGTACCATTTTAGAAAATACGTCAACACTTTCAGAAAGATTACCAATATGAGGTGATGTTTCATCAATGAAAACAATAAGATCAATATCAGAAGAATAATTAAGTTCCCCTGCTCCTAACTTTCCCATCCCTAAAATAATTAAACCACAGTCTTTTTCTGGATTCTCACGGCTTAATAAATTGATCTTACCATGATCATGCGCTTCTCTTAATAGAAAACGTAGTGCTACACTTAATGCTGCTTCGCCCAAACGTGTCAACCAAGCACATGAAACTTCGTAAGTAAAAACACCACCCAAATCAGCTAAAGCAATAAGAACATGCGCTTCTCGTTTTTTGCGCCTTAAAGCAGCCATCAATGAAGTTTCATTTATAGCTTCATCTTTATCAATAGCTGTAATATCATCTATAATTTCGCTCAGCCTTGTTTCTATATCAACATTTAATAAAGCACTAAGATATGATGGGTTGGCAATTAAAACCTCACGCAAAAAAGGAGATAAGGTCATAACCGAACTGATAAAATCAATCTGCGTTCCACTCTCTGAAATGATGGAAACAAGCGATTCTAAACCTTCTTTCCTTGCTTGTTCTTCCATGTCTTTTAACCATTGGGAACCACTTTTATCGAGAGGACATAAAGGGAGAAGCTGTGTTTTTAAAAAAGCTTGTTTCATCTCTGCTCCCTTGAAAAGCATTTTGCTTTCCTTTCTATTGCTTTATACTTTTAAAATAGTTGTTACGTATGAAAGTGAAGAAAAATATCTTTAAGGAAATAACAAAACAGCCCTAAGCCCTGGATTTGCATTTTCAAGTAACAATTCACCCCCGTGAAGCTTCATAACCGCTTTTGCTATACTTAAACCAATCCCAAACCCAGGTTGTGTGCGGCTTTCTTCAAGACGAACAAATCGTTCTGTCACTTTTTCACGTTTATCCTCTGCTATTCCTGGTCCATTATCGCTCACAACAACTAATAAATGTTCATCACGATATTCCATTGATAAGCAAACCTTCGCTTGCCTTCCACCTTTAGGCGCATATTTAATTGCATTATCTATAAGATTAAAAATTGATTGTGCAACAAGCTCACGATTCAATTTTAGCTCTTTATCAAATATATCTCCCAACTGAAGTAAAACACCTGACTCTTCAGCAAAAGGTTCGTAAAGCTCAACAGCATCCTCAATAATCAGTTTCATATTCATCATTTCAAGATGTTCAATTGCACTGCTGGCCTCAATACGTGAAATCATTAAAATCGCATTGAACGTACAAATAAGTTGATCTGATTCTGCAATAACCCTATCAAGGACCTGACGATATTCAAGCTTTGTCTTATTTCCTGAAAGCGCTTCTTCAGCGCGATTTCTAAGACGCGTTAACGGCGTTTTCAGATCATGAGCAATATTATCTGATACTTGACGTAAACCAATATTTAACTCTTCAATGCGGTCTAACATAACATTAAGATTGGTTGACAATCGATCAAACTCATCCCCTACTCCAGAAACAGGTAAACGCCCACTGAAATCACCATCCATCAAGCGCTGTGATGCAGCCGTTACATGATCAATCCTTTGTAAAGCTCTCCTGCCAACAAAAAACCATATGAGTAAAGCGCCTCCAACCATTGCAGCAAGTGCAATGATCACAGCTTTGCGAATAACAACAGCAAAACGTTCTGGCTCATCCAAATCACGTCCTATAAGAATCTTCATAGCATTAGGTAAATCAACAATAACCGCCAAAGCGCGATGTTCACTTGTTTTGCCATGTTCTCCAAAACGGGAATACAAAAAAGAGGTAGAAATAAAACCACTCTGATTCAAAAGACCTAATTCAATACGTGCTACATTTCCAGCTAAAATACGCCCCATAGAATCTGTAACAAGATAAAGAAATGCTCCTGGTTGTCTTGAACGATAATCAATAGTGCGCATTAATAAGGATAATCCCCCATAATTATAAGCATTTTCAATATACTTTAATTCTTCATGTAAAGCCTGTTCAGTTTGCTCTGTTAACAATGAAGCAGAAAATGCCGTCATATAAATAGAAAGTCCTGTTGCCACCAATCCAAACAATAAAATGTAAAGTGCTGAAAGCCTTAGCGCCGTCGTGCGCATTATATTAATCAAACGATTCATGCTTTGTTATCTGGTACTTTCAGCATATATCCAGCTCCACGCACTGTATGGAGAAGGGGAACATCAAAATCTTTTTCAATTTTGGCTCTCAAACGAGAGATATGGACATCAATGACATTCGTTTGTGGATCAAAATGGTAATTCCAAACGTTTTCCAAAAGCATAGTGCGTGTAACAACCTGCCCCGCATAACGCATCAAATATTCAAGTAAACGAAACTCTCGTGGTTGCAATAGAATGTTTCTATCACCTCGTTTTACCGTATGTGCTAACCGATCAAGCTCAAGATTACCTACACAGTAAACAGTTTCTGCTTCTTTAGGATTTTTCCGCCGTTGTAAAACTTCAACACGCGCAAGAAGTTCAGAAAAAGCATAAGGCTTTGTCAAATAATCATCTCCCCCTGCACGCAGCCCCGTTACACGATCATTAACTTGCCCTAAAGCAGACAGAATAAGAACCGGTGTTTCATTGCCTTTAGCGCGCAATTCAGCAATAATAGAAAGACCATCACGATGCAAAAGCATTCGGTCAACAACCATAACGTCATAATTTTCCGTGGTTGCTAAAGCATATCCCGTATCCCCATCATAAGCAACATCAACAGAATGCCCTACTTCCAAAAATGCTTTTTCGAGATAATGCCCCGTCTCATGATCATCTTCAATAACGAGTATCTTCATAAAACGTATCTCCATTATTTTATTATGTTGTAGGACAAATGTTTAATAAACATTTGTCCTACAACTAAAGCCTTATTTTTTGAAAATTGGAAGAGCAACAAAACGATTTTGATCATTTGTTCGCACTTGTAAGAGTATAGCCTTTCGTCCTAACTGCTGAGCATTTTTGATTGTGTTAATAATATCAGAGACTCGTTTAACTGGTTTATTATTTGCTGTCACAATGATATCACCAGGGCGTATCCCTTTATCTGCAGCATCTGAATCGGTATCGACATCCGTTACGACAACCCCTACACCATCATCAGAAGGCATAACAATCAAACCATAATCTTCCAATGTTTCATCTAAATCACTCTGTCCATTTGAATATTTTGAAGTCTCTTTCTTACTTTCATCTTCAGACATTGAAGCGAGTTTAACCTTTATACTCTCCTCCTTACCTGATCTCCAAATCCCTATGGTTACCATTTCTCCTGGTTTAATATTTGCAATACGTTTCGCCAGCTCACGCGCATCAGCAACTTTTTCATTATTCACTGAAATAATTACATCACCCGCTTTAATACCAGCCTTTTCTGCCGGTCCTTTTAACGGATCAGTAACCAAAGCACCTTTGGCTTCTTTCAATCCTATTGAATCGGAAATCTCCTTTGTTACCGGCTGAATCTGAACACCTAACCAACCACGTTGAACTGAACCTTTTTCAATAAGTTGTTGTACAACCTGTTTTACAGTCGCTGCTGGAATAGCAAAAGCAATCCCAACATTTCCTCCAGAAGGAGAAAAAATTGCTGTATTAACCCCAACAACCTTTCCATTAAGATCAAACGTTGGACCACCAGAGTTCCCTCTATTAACAGCAGCATCAATCTGAATAAAATCATCGTACACACCAGTGCCAATATCACGTCCACGTGCAGAAACAATACCTGCTGTCACAGTTC
Source organism: Bartonella sp. AA78NXGY (assembly GCF_042197005.1). NCBI lineage: Bacteria > Pseudomonadati > Pseudomonadota > Alphaproteobacteria > Hyphomicrobiales > Bartonellaceae > Bartonella > Bartonella sp. AA78NXGY. The sequence continues at coordinate 76,380 of NZ_JBHIRI010000002.1, read as the reverse complement.
CACCAAGACCAAATGGATTCCCAATGGCAACAACCCAATCCCCAACACGAAGCTTTGAATCATCACCAAAATCAACATAAGAAAATTTTCTTTTATCATTCACTTTTAATACGGCAAGGTCGGTTTTTGGGTCTTTCCCAATGAGCTTTGCGTTCAATTCTGTACCATCATCAAGAACAACAGTATAACTTGTTCCGTCAGAAATCACATGATCATTGGTCACAATGTAACCATCAGATGAAATAAAAAAACCCGATCCAAAAGCAACAGGACGGAGTCTCTGCGATTGGTGCGGAAATTTATTTTTAGGTTTATCAAAATCATAAAACTCTTTAAAAAATCTTTTTAAAGGATGCTGATCTGGTAATTGATCAAGTCCTGGACCACTAAAAAAGTTGCTAAAGAACCTATCTTCTTTCTTTTTATTGCTCTTTACTTGTACTGCCACAACGGCTGGTTTCACTTGAGCAACAATATCGGCAAATCCCTGTTGTTGCATTAACGAAGTAAATACAGAACTTGCATGAGCCTTTGTCATCCACAAGCTTGATGTACATCCACTAAAAAACAGTGCACTTTCCAATATCGCAGAAAAACTCACTGCGACAAATGTTTTAAAGAAAGCCTTTTTAACCATTTATTCTATGCTCCTATTCAATCATACCTTTATTTCAATTCCGATCACTTATAAAATACCAGACCTTACCATTTTCTGTCTAAATTATTAAAGTTTTGTAAGGTTTCAGTATTCCCTAATATAATTACAATAAGATTGTCTGCTCATTGCAGATGATCTGATTTTTTCTTTTATGTAACATTTTTTTAATGCAATGACATTTTTGACTGTTCTTTTTCATTCACATAACGCATGATTATTCCGTTTGAAGTGGAAAAATATGATACTTATGCCAATGATAATAATGATCAAAGGCGAGAACCATAAAAACCAAGTTATCTTATTCAATGGTGGTTTCAAGAGAATAAATTCACCATATCGCTCAACAAGAAAGTCAGTGACTTGCTGATTACTATAGCCCATTTTTAGCCTTTCCCGAATTAAAAGCCGTAAATCACGTGCTAAAGCAGCATCTGAATCATCAATTGATTGATTTTGACAAACCGGACAACGTAAATGCGATGAAATATGGCGTGCTCGCGCTTCAAGAATCTTATCCTTTAAAATCTCATCCGGCTCTACTGCTATTGCTAATCGAAAAGGAAACGTTGCAATTAAAAAAAATACAATCCAAAGAATTTTTTTCATCTCAATGTCTTTTCCAAAAATTTAAAGCAAGCACTACCCTATTGTACATGCCAATGCGAAACCAATACCCCAGAAGAGAAAGACATCCCCCCATAGCCATCATGAATGCCCCTAACCAAATACATATTACATAAGGCTTCCACCATACGTGCACAACGAGACCCCGATTATCGATATGTCCCGGTATAATATATAGCTGCGATAAGCCACGATTTTTAAGACCAACTTCTGTTGTTGATGTATTTTGGCTTGAATAAAATCGCTTTGAGGCTGTTACATGACCCACAATGTTTTTATTTTCATATATTTTAAAATAAAATTCCATTGTCGAATAATTCGAACCAACACCATCATGCACTGCATCAAAATGAAGCGTTTTATCCGCTATCGTCACCCTATCCCCTACGTTCATGATTAAAATACGTTCTTGCCCAAAACTTGCCACGCAAACAATACCAAATAATGTAACGCCTAATCCCATATGTGCTATTGCTGCACCAAAAGTAGACCATGGCAATCCAAGAAATCTCTTAACGCGTACTGAAAAAGCTCTCTTGCCATATCCACTCTTTCCCCATAGATCCGCTAAACTGCCTAAAAAAACAAACGCTGAAAGCCCAATCCCTAAAACTGCAAAAATATCACGCACAGATGTCGCATAGAATATTATAAAACAGACGATACCAACCAATACAAAAACAAACCACAAGCGTTCAAAAACTGCAAGAAAATCACCGCGTTTCCATGCCATCATTGTCCCAAATGGAACAAACAACAACAGCAAAACCATTAGCGGTCCACAGGTAAGATTAAAAAAAGCAGCCCCTACAGAAATTTTTTGCCCTGTTAATATCTCAATAAAATAAGGATAAAGCGTACCAATCAATACTGTTGCTGTTATTGTTGTCAGTAACAAGTTATTTAAAACAATAAACCCTTCACGTGAAATTGGTTGAAAAAATCTTTCTGTTTTTAAAATAGGGGTACGCAAAGCAAAAAGAAGAAAAGCAGCTCCCGTAAAAAAAAATAAAAGAGCAAGAATTGCTTGCCCGCGTGCTGGATCAACAGCAAAACTATGAACAGAAACTAAAAGCCCAGAACGCACAAGAAAAGTTCCCATCAGAGAAAGGGAAAAAGTAAGCAGCGCTAAAAACAGAGTCCAACTTTTCAATATTTCTCGTTTTTCGAGAACAAGAGCAGAATGTAAAAGAGCCGTTCCTGAAAGCCACGGCATAAACGAAACATTTTCAACAGGATCCCAAAACCAATACCCCCCCCATCCTAGCTCATAATAAGCCCAATAAGAGCCAACCATAATACCCAATGTCAAAAAACACCAAGCAAGTAAAAGCCACGGACGAATCCCACGCGCCCAAATTCTATCAACATGTCCCATAATCAATGCCGCAACGGCAAAAGAAAAACAAAGTGAAAAACCGACATAACCTAAATAAAGTAGCGGTGGATGAATTGCTAATGCGATATCTTGTAAAAGAGGATTGAGACCATTTCCCTGCAATGCTGGTGGATTTACGCGTAAAAATGGATTGGATACAAAAAGAATAAATAAAAGAAAAGCAGTTGTAATCCAACTTTGGCAAATTAAAACAAGCGTCTTAAAATCTTCTGGCAAATGTTGGCTAAAAAAAGCCATCAATGCGCTAAAAAAAGCAAGACTTAAAACCCATAACAACATAGAGCCTTCGTGGTTGCCCCAAACACCTGTAATTTTATAGAGCATCGGTTTTTCTGAATGAGAATTCTCAACAACGTTCAAAACAGAAAAATCAGATACGACATAAGCATAAATTATCACTAAAAAAGATAAAAGCAGTAATGTAAAAGTAATATATGTTAGAGGAACAACTGTTTGCATTAACAAACGCTCTCTCCACCAAAAACCTAAAGCAGGTAAAAATGCCCCTAATAAGCTTACTGAAAATGCTGCAGCTAAAAAAATATGACCCAGTTCGACAAGCACAATCGAATTATTTCTCCATAATGTAATGTTTTTTCAAACGATCAGCTGTTTCTTTAGGCATATAAGTTTCATCATGTTTTGCTAAAATACGCATCCCTATAAAAAAGCCCTGTTTATCGAAATGCCCTTCTACGATCACCCCCTGACCTTCACGAAAAAGATCCGGTAAGGCACCATTGAAAACTACTTTTTCATGTTTTTTGTTATCCGTTACAAAAAAAACAACGCCTCTCTCTCCAACATATTGAACAGTTCCCTTTTCAACAAAGCCACCCAAACGCAAAGGGCGCTCCGTTAAAATATCTTCTCTTGTAATTTCAGAGGGCATTCTAAAAAAACTGACCGCATGACGCATTGCATACACTATGAGACTTGCTGCAATTGTCATAACCAAACAACATAATAATATGATCAGTAAGCGCTTTTTTTTTCGCTGCTCTAAAATAACCTTCCATGAGGCAGAATTCTTTAAAGATTGACTGTTCATAGACACTCTGCGAAAAAATTTTAAATACGTTATAATTAAGTATCAATATTTTATTTTTTAAGAGCTTTGCACATCTTCTACATAGGTGCAAGATTTCTTTTCTTTGTATGCTCACTCGATAAATCACGTAACTGAATCATCATTTTTTTAACACGTGATTGTCCTGAAAAATTTTCAGGCATTGTATCAAGAAAGCTTTGTAAAAATTGTACTGCCTGCGCAGTTTTTCCTGCTTGATGCAATGCATCGGCCAACAATAAACGTGGATAAAAATCTGTTGGCGCTAAATCTGCTGCTTTTTGAAAAGCATTTTGCGCTTCTTGCGTTATCACTCCCCCTTCATAACCAACCAATGCTAAACCGTATCCTACAAGCCTTGGAGCTGTTTCTCCATTCAAACGAAGTGCATCTAAATAAGTATTCACTGCTTCTTGAAAAAGGCTTTCTTCGAGATACCCTACCGCTAACGCATCTGCTAGCTTGCCATCATGAGGTGCACGGAAAAAAAGCACTTGTAAACGAATAAGCTTTTCTTGCTTACTAAGAGTTTGAGGATCCTTATCCATTAATTCGCTAAAAAAATAACTTTTCACTTCCGGATTACCTGTCAGCCCATAAATATTCCATGTCATAAGGAGAACAAATAAGATACTTAAAGCCTTAAGAATATTTCTTTTTTTATAATGCATATAAAGCTTGTTAAACTCAATCATACGCTTATGGCTTCTGTAACCATCCACGGTTTGAACTTTCCATTCTTTTTTTATCTCATCGTCAAAACGTAGTGAAAGAAAAAGAACACTTGCCAGAAAAATCAGAAAAAATGCTGCAAAAATTAATAAGAGCATATCGTTTTTTTCCAATACGAACAGAGAATAACTCGCTTACATTTTATCCTCTTCATGAGAAAAGTGATGTGAATTAATAAAAATTCATTTTTTCATGGAGAATATTATAAAATCTATTATATACATCAATTAAACAAAGAAACTAAAAACAATGTTTCCCTACTCTTTGATGTATTATCTGAAAATACTGCTTTACAAACTTTATAGACATTTCTTGCTTAAGGAGAAAATATGTTATTCTCCCATCTTAGGTAATAAAACTTTTGCATACAACCCACCCAAATCAGAACGTGATAAAAAGAGATTGCCACCATATTCACTGACCATATCTGAAACAATTGCTAACCCTAAGCCTGACCCTAGTTTACTTTCATTAAACCGCCGCCCTCTTTTTAATGCTTCATCAATTTTGTCTTCTGTTAAACCAGGACCATCATCTTCTACAAAGATACTAAAATATTCTGTTTCTTCAGCATTTTCTTCTAAACAACAAGAGATCAAAACCTTTGCGCGAGACCACTGAGTAGCATTTTCAATCAAATTCCCTATAATTTCTTCTAAATCTTCCTTCTCTCCAGAAAAAACAATATCATCAACATCCATAATAAATTGAATTTGTTTTTCAGGATTAAGCTTTTTCATAACCCGTACCAAGCGTTCAAGCACACTGCGAACAGACGTATGATAGACAACACTATCGCATTGTGCTGCAATCCGCGCACGCTGAAGATAATGATTGATTTGAGCTTGCATTATTTGCGTTTGCTCTCTCAACAAACTAGCCTTTTCTCCGCGCATCTTATCTGTCTCATTCATAATCACGGATAGAGGCGTCTTCAATGAATGCGCGAGATTACCAACCTGTGTGCGAAATCGCTCGATAATACGCTGATTATTATTAATGAGAGCATTCATCTCTTGTACAAGCGGCATCACTTCGCTTACTAAATCCGTATTCACATAATGAACTCTTCCTTCGCGAATATCATTCAATGCACGTCGAATAAGCTTCAACGGTTGAAAACTAAAGAAAATAATAGCAATATTAATAAGAACACTCCCGATACCGAAACTCCAAAGAAAAATTTGCAAAGTTCGCTTAAATTCCTTTACCTGGGCATGAGCTTCATCGATATTCCCAACAAGCCGAAAACGTGCAATATGATTTTTATTATCAAGAACAACATCACTCTCAATCACTTGTAGCTTTTGACCATTGTTCCCCGTTATCCGATAAGAGCGAAAGAATTTATTGTCAAAAGGTATATCAACATCACTTGGTGTAAATATCTCGCCTGTTCCCAATGAGGGAGATGTCAATCTTCCTTTTAAATTATGGGATATCGCAACAACTTCCCAATACCATCCTGTTGTTGGATCAGAATAACGAATATCATCAATCCCAGCCCCTCCTATCAAAGTACCTTCCGATGACACCGTCACTGTTGCAATAAGACTGTAGAGTTGAGCAGAAAGGATACGCTCTAGGCTTTGTTCAGTCGAACGCTTATAAAATAAAATACTTACTGCAGAAATCGATAAAAGAGAAATAACAACCCATAATGTTGATAAGATCATAACACGTAAACTGAGAGATCGAGTAATTACAAAAAAGAACCTCCTATACCAATTATTCTCTTCAAAAACATTCATTAATCACCTCGCGTTCTCACGCGATATCCCATTCCTCGAATAGTTTCAATCAAATTCACTCCAAGCTTTTTCCGTAACCGACCTACAAAGACTTCCACCGTATTCGAATCCTTATCAAAATCCTGATCATAAAGATGTTCAGTAAGCTCTGTTCTTGAAATGACCCTGTCACAATGATGCATGAGATACGAAAGCAGTCTGAATTCATAAGATGTTAGTTTAATCAATTGACCATCCACAAAAACACGAGACGTCTTTGTATCCAACAAAACATTTCCGCAACATAATGCACTTGTCGCATGTCCCGTAGTGCGACGAATTAATGCTCGCAAGCGCGCCATCACCTCCTCCAAATGAAATGGCTTCACAACATAATCGTCAGCTCCAGCATCAATACCGCGCACCTTATCAGACCAACGGTCTCGCGCCGTTAGCATTAAAACAGGCATGGAGAGCCCTTCTTGACGCCACTTTTCAACAACACTAATACCATCAATCTGCGGTAAACCTATATCAAGTATCACCGCGTCGTAAGACTCTGTGCTCCCTAAAAAATAAGCCTCTTCACCATCGAAAGCACTATCGGAAACATATCCTGCACGTCTTACAGCTTCTGCTAATTGATGGTGAAGATTCCGATCATCTTCAACGATTAAGATACGCATCACAACACCATCTGCCAAAAACTAATCAGCAGGAACAAAAAATTCAACACGACGTAACTTTTCACCATTACGGGCTGGTACAACAACCACAATTGCACACATGTTCTTTCCATCCTGAACAACCGGTTTTGAACGGACGAGAACCCCGCTCTCTTGTGCGGCAGCCTTCTTACCTACTTCAGCACACCCAGAAGCTAGAACAGAATCTGCTCCTAAAAAAGCTGCTATTATTACGAACAAGAATTTTTTTTTCATCATAAATATTTCAATAACCCATCTCTTCTCTTCCTTGATAAAGGGTAAAAGAAATAATGGTTTTTTTTAGTCGATTAAAAAATCACAAATGGAAATAATTTATCCTCTATCTTACAGAATAACATATTAACATTACTCCAAATTTTTAAAAAATCAAAAAAATATTTTTAATAATGAGAATAAAATTTATTCAATAAAATAATAAAATATTAATATACTATCTTACAAAAAATGAATAATTCTAAAACAAATTCTTTCTCTGTTAGAACTATAGAAAAAAAATACTTCTACTCCATATAATTATTGTAGATTTGTTTGGTTGTATTGCTTTGCCATAGGCTCTCTTTAAATGTTTGATTTTTTTAAAAAAAAGAAAGGGCAACACCGTAAGCCATTTCATAGTCCTGCTCTCATTGAATTAGACGCACGATTAGACACAGCGCTTTATCACATTCGTTCTGCTAACAGTTTTTTCTGGAAAAAGGCAAAAATCGTCTCACAAAATTTTCATCTTCAAGGATGGAAACGTTTTATCGTTGAAGTTCTCGATGAAATACTGACATTAGGGTTGATGGGATTTACTCTTTTCACTATTTTGGGCATTTCTGTTTTTGAACTGACCAAAACAGATTGGTCTTCTCCTAAAAACTTTTCCATTCTTTTTCTAGATCGCTATGGAAATTCCATTGGGCACCGTGGTGCACTGCCGGCAATCTCTGTCCCCGTTGAAGAAATGCCTGACACTGTCATTAAAGCGGTTCTCGCTACAGAAGACCGTCGTTTTTTTGATCATTGGGGCATTGATTTTCAAGGACTTACACGGGCAATTTCACAAAATATGCAAGCTAAAGGTGTGGTGCAAGGTGGTTCAACTCTCACACAACAATTGGCTAAAAATTTATTTTTAACAAACGAAAGAACCATAACACGTAAAATCAAAGAAGCTTATCTTGCTCTTTGGCTAGAAGCAAATTTTAGCAAAAAGCAGATTTTACAACTTTACCTTGACCGAGCCTATATGGGAGGAAACAATTTTGGTATTGCCGCAGCGGCAAAATTTTATTTTGGAAAAAACATACGTCATGTCTCTTTAAGTGAATCTGCTATGTTAGCAGGACTCTTTAAAGCTCCAACAAAATATGCTCCTCATAGTCATCTCTTTGCAGCTCAAACACGTGCCAATATCGTCCTTTCTAATCTTGTTAATAGTGGCTTTATGACGAAGAGCCAAATTATCAATGCGCATCGCCACCCTGCTAAGGCACTTCCCCAAAGAGAAAATAATCAGCCAGATTATTTTCTTGATTGGGCATTCGAGGAAGTCAAAAAAATGCGTAATCAACTTCCAAGCCATAGTTTAATTATTCAAACGACCCTTGATCCGAATATTCAAAAAGCAGCAGAAGAATCAATTGCATATCATTTACATCAGTATGGTCAACAATATCGCGTAACCCAAGCTGCCACCGTTATACTCGATAATAACGGTGCCGTATGCGCAATTGTTGGAGGACAAGATTATAAAAAGAGTCAATTTAACAGAGCAACACAAGGCGGACGGCAAACTGGTTCTTCATTCAAACCTTATGTTTACGCAACCGCACTGGAACACGGACTGTCTCCCTCGACAATCGTTTTAGATGCTCCTATCAATTGGGGAGGTTGGACACCAAAAAATAATTCTGGCCGTTATTTGGGGAAAATTGATTTAGCAACAGCTTTAGCTTTTTCTATTAATACAGTCCCTGTGTATCTCACCTATCAATATCTTCACCGCGATACCCAACCTATCATAGATCTCATCAAGAATATGGGGATTAACGCGCATATTTTATCACACAAAACGATGGTTCTGGGCACTTCCAACATGACCCCCATGGATCAAGCGACTGGCTTTAATGTCTTTGCGAATGGCGGGATAGCTGGTAATCGTCATGGGTTTACGCAAATCAAAACAATTGATGGTCGTGTCGTGTGGGATTTCGAACATAACGGAAAAAAACTACACCGAGTTCTGAGTGAACAATCAACAGCTTATATGAACCAAATGATGGTGGGTGTCACGACACGAGGATCTGGTAAGCGTGCTGCTCTACCCATGACTCTCGTCGCTGGGAAAACTGGAACATCACAATCTTATCGTGATGCTTGGTTTGTTGGCTTTACAGGCAATTATACAGGAGCGGTATGGATGGGAAATGATAACTTTTCACCGATGAATCGTGCTTTTGGGGGTGGCGTTCCTGCCATGATATGGCATCGCATCATGCTTGCTGCACATCAAAATATCATGCTCAAACAGCTCTATGGTGTTAAAGATTCTCTCCTTCCTTATCAGCCTCCAGTACTTTCTTCCCATGCAGATTCTGAAGTTCCTCCTCCAATACCCTCTACGCTTTCTCCTGAAACATTAAATATCGTGCGATTGATTAACAAAGATCTGAAAAAAACATCTGCAATTTCTTTGAAAATGAAAACAACTGGAGATTCAACATTTTGAATTCAAGATATTCACTGATGTTTTTTAATATCACCATTTTCTTCTTTATCTTCGCTTTTTCCATTTTATGTGGAACACTGAGTGTCGATTATGTGCTCAATTCCTTTCCTCATTTTGGACTCTTTAGAATTGGAAAATGGAGTGCTTATCCCCAAATGGGAACCGCCAATATGGATCCTTATACCCGCGCCCGCACCGCTAAACAAGGCATTGTTTCACTCGGACGAACTGAAGGTATTCAATTCCAGATTTGGCAAGATAATCAAGGGCGTCCACTCCACCCCCACTGTCATTATTTACTCAAAGGCACCATCCCTGAAACCCGTCTTTTTACCCTTTATACAGCTGACAAATCTCTAAAACCCTATACTTCATCCAAAGAAATACCTTTTGAACTCCACACGAACGCTATTATTTATGAGCATAATGGCTCATTGCGCATTAATATTTCACCCACACCGCAAACCGGCAATTGGCTTGCAACAGTTAGTCAAAAAGAATTCGGGCTTATTCTTACCTTATACGATACCTCAATCATCTCTGCAACGGCATTACAAAAGCTTACAATGCCATCAATAGAACAAATCCCATCAGGACAAATAAATTGTGACTAGATTTATTTATATCGCACTTCTTGCAATCATTGGCGCTATTATTGTTCATATTTGCGTTCTCTTTCTGATCCCCTATTGGGCACAAGATAATATATGGACAACACTTAAAAAATCCGGAGCCCCTTATCAATTTGTCGATTTTACGCTCGATAACCCTATTCAGCAATCTGCTGATCCACTCTTTCTTCTTAAAGTCTGTAGATTTAACCTTGAAAATGGACCTGTTCATTTAAAAGCTTTGAAAACACGACAATTTTGGTCACTAGCAGCCTACACACACGACGGAATTATTTTCTATAGCCTTAATGACCGAACAGCCCCTGATAATACACTCGATCTTATCATTGGAAAACCAATACAAATCATAGAACTCAAAAAATCAAAACCTAAAAAAAATACCAATTCAGTTTTGGTTGCTAAAAATTTGAATGAAGGGTTTGTTATTTTACGTACTTTTGTCCCTTCTTCCCTTGCGAAAAAAGAAAGTGAAGCTTTCCTTTCATCTGCGACCTGCCGTATATTTTATGAATAAAAACGGACTAAGCTCTCATTTGTACAATACCTTACTTTCTATACAAAATACATGAAGCCTATCAAAATGGTTATCTTTTTTCTCTATTAATCAAATATTCGAATTCAAATTTATCTGATTATAAATCCCTCAATTTTTTATTGAGATATAATGAAATCTCTATTGCACATCATCATATCCTATTTGATACGCATTATCTGACAGAAAAAACTCCCCGCAATCAGAAGAGAAAAATCAAGAGTAAAGCTCTAAAAAAATATGCTGCTAACAATTGTAAAACTTGTTATTTGAGTTTATTTCTTTTTATTTACAAACATTCCCATAAAACTCGCATCAATGACATGATAAACTATAGAAGAAATACTGTTTACCTTCAATAAAGTGCGAAAATAATCGCTGGAAACTTATAAGACATTACGCATCCTTGACCTCAAAAATAAGTGCTTTATTTTTCTCTTATAAGCAGAAGCTTTTTGTACGATAGGCACTCTGAAAAAACTTGGCTTATAGTTTACAATTGAGGGGAAAAAACTTCATGAAGAAGAGATATGTTCGGTTCGTTTCAAGAGCAGCAGTATGGTCCCCTCGATTTGGCGGATTGTCGTTCTTTATTTTATTATTTTCAGTCATTTTACAACGTTTTTCGGTCATTAACGTAACCGATTTCATAATTTTGATAGGTATCTCTACTGGCTGTGTAATTATTTCTCTTTTTCTGGCTATTAAAGCACTTCATAGTTTGTGGGTCTATGGTGCTCTAGGCGGAATGAAAGCTTTAAAAGGGATCATTTATTCGTTGATAACGGCTACACCACTGATGCTCTTTTTGGGACTTTGGTTTACCTTACCGGCTCTTTACGACGTTTCTACCGATACACAAAAACCGCCGGCTTTTTTTCGCACAATACGTCCTAGCGATGCTTTACCGCTCAAAAGTGTTTTGACTGAACAAGAAACATTACAGATGTCACAATGGCCAGAAATATCGGGGCGCCGTTATGATGGCTCACCTGATCGTATTCGCGAATCTGTTCTCAATGTTTTAGCAGCCTATGATTGGCCTGTTGTGGCTCAACGAGAGTTTAAAGGTGAAGAAAATGCGCTTTATATTGAAACGAGAGCTAAAACTTTTTACCTTGGTTTTATTTCGGATATCGTGATACGCTTAACTGATGAAGGGGATACAACTTTTGTTGATATGCGTTCTGCTTCTCGTTATTTGCCAAGAGATTTGGGGACAAATGCTGCTTTTATTATCGATTTTATGGATGCCCTTGATACAGAAATCGCCTCACTTCCTCTCTCACAAGACGATGAATAACAATCTAAGAGAAATAAGGCATTTTATTTCATAAAAGTTGCCTATTTTTCAATAAATCATGATACATAAGCAAACAATCACTTTTCAAAAACTATAAATTGATAATCCTTATACAAAAGATAATAATCTCAAAACAACCCATGCTTGAAATAATGAAAAAGATTAAAAAAATAGGAAATAAAAAACAGAAATATTGATAATAATATTAAAGTCTCTGTCTAACTGTAATCAGTAAATATTTTTTAAAGTTTAATATTATATAAAAATAATAACTTATTTTTTATAAATAACTCTACAAATAACACCTTATAATTATATTTTTAAAATAATATAACAACTTGATTTTATATTATTTTAAAATTCCCATATATTCAATTAATAAATTTGCAGCATAATATAATATAAAAAACCTAATTGTTGTTAATATTGTCCTTTTTATACTCCATTTCTTACCTTTAAATCTATTGTAAAAAAACATGCAAAGTCCAAATCCAATTGCTGTCATTAAGGAGCTAGTAAAAGTATGCATAACAAAAAATCCAGACTGAAATTTCATCTACTTTATGAATGATTTAAGAGAGAGCAATAAATTATAATTCAAATAATTATAATTTTATATATAAGCAATCTTTATAAAATTCCCATATATTTAACTAATAAATTTCCAGCATAATATAATATAAAAAACATAATTGTTGATAATATTGTCCTTTTTATACTCCAGTTCTTACCTTTAAATCTATTGTAAAAAAACATGCAAAATCCAAATCCAATTGCTGTTACTAAGGAGCCAGTAAAAGTATTCATAACAAAAAATCCAAAATAAAATATCTATTATCACACACAAAAATATCCCTGAAATCAGTTTAGCCGTAGCTTTAAAGTATGTTTACAATATCACTGATCTCAGAAATATCTTACTAGCTATTTTCTAAATAAATTAGAAACAGTGTCCCTCCACTTTACGGATGACATTGATTGTACTTATCTATAAAACCACTAATAGCTCCTCCTAATCCGCCTGCTACTGCTGTTTCCGGACCACCTAATAAACCAATTAATGCTCCTGCGCCTCCCTTTATGGCCGCTGTTTCGACATAATCGCTTACTTCACAACTTGGATTCGGATGGCATTCATTGTACTTATCTATAAAACCGTCAGCCGCTCCTCCTAATCCGCCTATTGCTGCTCCTTCCGGACCAAATAATGCACCAGATGCTAGTCCTATGCCTCCGTGTATGGCAGCTGCTTCAACATAATCGCTTGTTTCACAACTTGGTGCCGTATAGCATGCATTGTATTTATCTACCACAGCGTCACCAGCTCCTGCTAGTCCACCTCCTATTGGCTCCATTGACAAAGCCAGAACCGACACCTCCCGGTCCAGAAAAAAAACCTCCAACTGCACCAGCAATACCTCCTATTACGTCTCCTATGATGCCGCCTGCACCTGCTGCTTGGGCATGAGCGCCTGCGCTACAATCATCTTCTTCTGGAAAAAGCCAACTTTTTGGATGTGAGTTACTACTTGAATCATTTGATGAGCTTGAACTACCCATTTAAATCCTCCTTTTATTATTAAAAATAACTGTATCACAACGATACAGTTGAAAATTCATTATTGTTCATTTTAGAAAATTTCAAATATAATTTGTATAAATAACAATAAAAATACTGTATAAACAATAAATACATTATGTTTATATTATATTCACACAAAATGTATATTTTGTATAAATATAATACTATTTACAATACTGTTTAAATATGCGACATCAATCGCTCTTTCTCTTAAATAAAATCATAAATTCAAATGAGTCATTCACAAGAAAAACCTGTATCATTCTCTTGGTTTACAAGAACAACAAAGAAATATATCTATTATGTCATCGAACTCAGTTGCGTTGCTGTTGTTTTGCGTTTGCTGGGCTTGGTGAATCCTTTTATTTTTCAAGCGATTATCGACCGTATTCTCTCCTTTTCAGCGTATTGAAAGTCTCTATGCTATCGTTGTCTTGATGGTTGCTATCATGCTGTTTAGCACAGCTCTTAGCACTCTATCAGGCTACTTAGGTGCTTATTTAGCCAATCGGCTTACGCTAGAATTTGGACGGCGCATTTACACCCATCTTTTAAGTCTCTCCTTGCCCACTTTACGCCGTTGGCAAGTAGGAGAACTATTCACGCGAATCGGAGAGGTTGATACAATTCGCGGGTTTCTAACAGGAACCATTACAACAACTGTCCTGAATGTTCTTTTTGCCATCATTTATCTCGCAGCACTTTTTTCTATCAGCCCGCAACTTACTTTTATCGTTCTTATTGTTTTACCATTACAAATGGGTTCTTTAGCATTGGTTGGTCCCTTTTTACGTCGCCAACTACGCCGTGCTTTCACCCTGCAAGCAGCCCATCAATCACGCCTCATTGAAAGTTTTACTAATCTTGAAGCCATCAAAGCGCATGTAAAGGAGCCAATCCATACCATACGCATGCAAGAAACTTTAGCTCGTAGTCTTGATCAAAGCCTCACAACCAGCAAATTACATCTCCTGAATGGAGCTATGGGGCACATTTTTGGTGATCTTTTCACTATTTTTATTATCTTTTTTGGTGCTCAGGCAGTTCTTCAAAATCAAATCACATTAGGGCAACTTATTGCTTTTCATCTCCTCGCCGGTAATGTTTCCGGTCCTATCTTAAGTCTTGCGTCTCTATGGGAAGAATGGCAACATTTAAAAATCTCTCGCCTGCGTTTGGGCGATATTCTTAACTCCCCATCAGAATGGGAAGAGGAAAAGCCTCCCTTTCAGCTTATCACAACGCCTTATCTTGAAGCTAAAGATACCTGTTTTTCTTATGGAGAAAAGCCAATTATCAACCATCTTGATATCTGTTTACAACCTGGAAAACCCATTATGCTGCTCGGTCCTTCAGGGTGTGGAAAATCAACTTTAGCAAAGCTCCTTTGCGGACTCTATCCCCCGACAAGCGGGCAGATATTGATTAATGACCAACCTTTACAGAATTTTGATGTCCGTAGCGTGCGTGAAACAATCGCGTACTTTCCTCAAAATCCTTGCCTTTTTTCCGGAACCATTCTTGAGAATATGCTTCTTGCTAAACCAGATGCCACTAAAGATGAAATTGACGCTGCACTATATGTTAGTGCTTGCCATGATTTGATTGCTCAGTTGCCTCTAGGACTCCATACTCAAGTAGGAGAGCAAGGTGGTTTTTTATCGGGTGGTCAGCGCCAACGCTTGGCTTTGGCTTGTTTCTTTCTGATAAACCCAAGCCTGCTTATTTTAGATGAACCTACTTCCGCATTGGATGACACTGTCAGTGCACAAATTGTTGAGCATTTATATAAACTTTCACAAGATCGTATTGTTCTTGTTATTACCCACAAAAGTGACCTCTTTCCTCAGCATGCAAACGTCTTAAACTTTACTGATTTGGAGGCAAAAAATGGCAGATAAAGCTCCCTATTTGCGCCCTTTGTCACCAACGCTTCATATGGTTGTTGCTGTTTTGGTCACCTTATTTCTCTTTATTGTGATCGGCAGCTTTATCGCAAAAACAGAGATTGTTGCACGGGGGCAAGGAAGTGTTATTCCCACCGCTTACGTTCAGCTGGTCCAAGCGCAAAATACAGGACGCATTGAGAAAATCCTTGTAAAAAAAGGGCAATTTGTTCATCAAGGGGATCTCCTTATTCAATTAGATCCCCGTGAAGCCCTCAATGAGTGCGCACGTGTTCAAGCAGATATCGCGCAACAAACCCTTCAAGCACAAATCGCAACAGCTATTTTAACAGCTTTGCATGAAAGTGATCCTTTGGATAAAGATTTTGTGACCAAAGGACTTGCCTATCTGCCAGTTCCTCCTTCTGGCAACACGACTGCAAGAATAGAAGGGGAAAAACTCATTAGCGCTGCCCTTCAATCTCTCCAAGATAAATTAAGAGCGCTAAAAGCACAAGCGGACCGCGTCGAGCGCAGCGGTGCAACACAACATGCGCAATTAGATAGGTTGGAAGATGATCGTCAATTAAGCCAAGGAAAATTAAAAGCTGCAAAAAGCCTGATGGAAACAAAAGTCATTAGCCAAGCCGTTTATTTAGAGCGTTTACATGATTTTAAAAATGTCGAGCATGAAATTTTAACCAATCAAAGACGTTTGGAAGAAAATGCCGCCGAAATAAACACCCTCCGCCAACAACGGAAAAGTCTCATTTCCGATGAAATCGCCCGCTATCGGCAACTTTCGCGTGAAACAGAACTGAATCTTCAAGGATTAAAAGCAAAGCTTGATAGCACTCAATACCATCTTGACCACTTATCACTCTATGCGCCTGTTGATGGACGTATCGATGATTTAAGTATCCATACTTTGGGCGGCTTTGTAGAGGCTGGTAAAACTCTCATGCGCATTGTCCCTGGTGCGGGTGGTCTCATTATTGAAGCATTTTTTGATAATCGAGATATTGGTTTTTTAGAAAAGGGCCAACGTGCTTACATCAAGTTTTCTGCCTTTCCTCCTGAACGTTTCGGTGTTATCCACGGTACAGTCGTTAATGTAGGCGCTACAGCGCGCTATAATAAAGAAATTAATGGTGTCTATGCTGTTTTAATCAAAATTGACCAAGATCACATCACTTTGAATAACAAACATCTTAAATTTATCCCTGGCATGACTGTGGCAACGGATGTCATTACCTCAAAACGGCGTCTCATTTCCTATTTCTTTGAACCTATTACCAAAGTTTTAGAACAATCTCTAAAGGAAAGATAATGTCTGTAAATGAAAATTCATCACCATCATTCATAGACCCTCTTACGGCTTTGGGTGCCATGGTTGTTTTAATGCTCACATCTCCCTTATACCGCCGCTGGCGAATCTGGGATATCGAACGAAATTTAGGACCAGCTTTACAGACTGGGCAATACAAGCTCTATAAAAATGAACGTGGAGAATTTTGTGCCTTTATCACTTGGGCTTTTTTAGATGAGAAAAATCATCAATCTATGCTTGATAAGGGAGAATTTTTACCTGATGCCAATTGGCAGAATGGAAAATACGTATGGTTTATTGATTGTGTAGCACCCTATGGCCATACTGCTCATATTGTACGCGATATGCAACGAAATATATTTCCTGATCAGCGTTATTGTTATGCTGTACGACGTAATGAAGATGGTGGAATACGAAAAATTGCACGCTGGTGTTGCTATAGAGCGCAAAATCCAGCCAAATAGTTTTTCTAAAGCAAGTGCGCATAAATCATTTACCCCTCGTCTTATAGAAAAGAATCTTTTAAAAGAGCTCTTTAAGCGATAGCTATAGCAAGAGAACCTTACCATATTTAGAGCTAACCCGCTACAAATAGGTGGTTTTCAGCTTACCAGACTTTCTATGAATAGCAATAGATAGTTAAGGGGATTGATCCACTCTCAAGCCGAACTTTTATTAACATTTTACCGGAACTGGCTGGGGTACCTGGATTCGAACCAGGGAATGCCGGTACCAAAAACCGGTGCCTTACCGCTTGGCTATACCCCAAAAAAACACGCTTTATAGCGACTCCTGCACCTTATAGCGATTCCTGTGATTGGACGCAATATCTGAAAATCAAAGACTTTACTTTTTTATCATAAAATTTCTGAGTCTTGTATGGCATTGCCATCGATACAAATTCGTAGCAGAAACTGATATACAGTTGTGATTTTAACATAAGTAGGAACCATTTATCCATCAATTATTTTGCTCTTTGTATTGATTTTCTAGGAACAGAAAATGAAAATCTTGCAGTTTACTCATGTATCTAATAAATTTGCATATGATTTACTTTTCTTGATATATTAAAATCCCATCTTGCTCAATTAAAAAAAACTGTCTCCACATTGGCAACCGGTAAGTGTATGATAGTGCTGCTGTGCTCTTGCATTAAGCATAAAGATGGTAATGTCCACTAATTTTTACATTATATTATTCATGGGTAGCACCATAAAATAAAATCAAGCACATTGAAAAATATTTCCTAAAAAATAACACTTATTATTCTGTTGAAAACATTATGATACACCCATAAACTGGAAGAGTTTTGCAAAAATTAAAAACATTTTATATGGTATTTGAAAAAATAGAGATACAAAAACAAGGAATAATAGCTATTTCCATTTACTTTTTATTCAAAAGATAATGATATTTATTACCCACTCATAGATGTAAAAAATCTTCAGAAGCAATCTTTATGTAGACCAATATCCTTTTTGATTGATGAATATACATTTCCTAAAAGCTTCTTTTACAAAAAGAGAGACATTAAAACTATTTCATACAAACTAGGTATTCAACATTTGCTTTTAAATGCGGTAAATGGCAAATTAGGCTTATGAAATAAGCTTAACAATTAGAATCGAGGAGATTTTTAAATGGCTTTTGAATTGCCCCCGTTGCCTTATGATTACGATGCCCTTTCGCCTTATATGTCACGCGAAACGCTTGAATATCATCATGATAAGCATCACCTCGCTTATCTTACCAACACCAATAATTTTGTGAAAGAGTTAGGCTTAGAAAATGAAAGCCTTGAAGATATTGTTAAAAAAAGTTTTGGAAAAAATATTGGTTTGTTTAATAATGCAGCGCAGTATTACAATCATAACCACTTTTGGCTTTGGATGAAAAAAAATGGTGGTGGCCAAAAACTTCCTGAAAAGTTAGCAAAAGCTATTGACGCTGATCTAGGTGGTTACGACAAATTCCGCGCTGATTTTATTGCTGCTGCTAGTGCCCAATTTGGTTCTGGATGGGCGTGGGTTGCTGTTAAAGATGGCAAGCTTGAAATTATGAAAACGCCTAATGGCGAAAATCCCTTAATTCACAATGCTCACCCTATTTTGGGTGTCGATGTGTGGGAACATTCCTATTACATTGATTATCGCAATACTCGACCGAAGTACCTCGAAGCCTTTGTAGACCATTTAATTAATTGGGACTATGTTTTGAAACTTTATGAAGAATGTGAATTTTAAACTGTCTCAATAATTTTTTAGTGTATGAAAGTCCCTATAATCCAATAAATTATCGGAGACTTTCATACCAAAATATTATGGATTAGCAAAAGTCTTTTCCTGCTATCTTTAGAATATATGCATAGATATAGGCAACTTCTTCTAGCTTTGAAAAACGTCCAGCTGCACCAGCGTGCCCTGAATCCATATTAATACGTAATAAAATTGCATTATCGTCTGTTTTTAGGTCTCGTAATTTTGCCACCCATTTTGCAGGCTCCCAGTAAGTTACACGAGGATCTGTTAATCCTGCCATCACAAGTATAGGGGGATAGTTTTGAGCTTTGACATTATCGTAAGGTGAATAGGAAGCAATAAGCTTATAATCTTCTTCTGATTCAAGAGGATTCCCCCATTCGGCCCATTCTGGAGGAGTGAGTGGCAATGAAGCATCTAACATTGTCGCTAAGACATCAACAAAAGGCACATTTGCTACGATCCCAGCAAAATCCTGTGGAGCTATATTGGCAATGGCTCCCATCAACATCCCCCCTGCTGAACCACCATGAGCAATCAGCCGGTCGTGAGAAGTGAATTTATTGTTTACAAGGTAACGCCCACAAGCAATAAAATCTGTAAATGTATTGTGCTTAAAGAGATGTTTTCCTTTCTCATACCATTCTACTCCCTTTTCTTTTCCTCCGCGAATATGAGCAATAGCGTAAATAAAACCTCTGTTTACTAGAGAAAGTACATTACTATTGAAACTGGCAGGTATAGAGATCCCATAAGCACCATAACCGTAAAGCAGACAAGGCGCACCACCATCAAGGGGAGTATTTTTGTGATAAAAAAGTGAAATAGGAATCTTCTCACCATCGTCTGCTATTGCTGTAATACGTCGTGTTACATATGCATCTTTATTATGCCCAGAGGGAATTATTTGCGTTTTTAAAAGCATTCGTTTACAATTTTTCATCTCATAATCAAACACTTGATCAGGTGTTGTCATAGACGAATAGGAAAAACGAATAGTTGGACTGTTATATTCTGCAACTCCTTGCAGACCTAAAGAATAAGCCTCTTCAGTAAAAGCAATGGAATTAACTTGTTTAGTGGTACGTTCCATTACTTTTATACGTGGAAGCCCCTCAAAACGTTCGATCCAGACAAGAAAATCTTGATAAGCATCATGGGATAATATTAGGCACCCAAGCTGATGTGGAACAAACTCAGACCAATTTTCTGATTGTGGAGATGTATATGGCGCTACCATAATTTTGAAATCTTTTGCATTATCTAAATTGGTCAGAATATAAAAGACATCACCACCTTCTGTAAGTGAATATTCAATACCTTTTTGTCGTTTCCGTACACATTGGGGAATAGTAAAAGGCGCCTCAGCAGGAATTAACCAGATCTCGGATGTTTCATGATCATGAATATTAATATAAATAACATCATTAAGCTTAGAACCGCTTACATCTAAGAAAAAACCTGGATTGTCTTCACGAAAAATAAGCTTATCTTGTGATTGATCTGTGTTTAATTGGTGATAATAGAGCTCTGAAGGTCGGTGGTTTTTATCCATCTTAGTATAGAAAAAACCTTCAGATCTAGCATCCCATACAATTTGACCAGATGTATCAGTAATTGTGTCCATACAGTCAGACAATGTCTCAAAATTACGAATTTTAGCTGTATAGAATTCTGATCCTTTGTCATCATAGGTCCATACCACATGTGTATGGTCAGGAGATTCTTGAACTGAACCAAATTTGAAATATTCTTTGCCTTCTGCCAAGACATCACCATTAAGGTACACGTTTTTTTCTCCGCCATTCCTTGGTGTCCGAAAATAATGTGGTTGTTGGCCTCCGGTAACATAAGAGAATCCGTAAGCAAAAGGACCATGTTTTATAGGAACAGAACTATCATTCTCTTGGATCCTGTTTTTCATTTCGATAAAAAGCAAATCTCGTAATGGTTTTGTATCAGCCATTTGAGCTGATTGATAAGCATTTTCTTTTTCAAGATAATGTCGAATATTGGGATCAAGACAGTTAGGATCTTTAAAAACATCTTGCCAGTTAGACGCACGTAGCCAATGATAGGGATCATCACGAAAAATACCATGATATATTTCCTTATGAGTGATTCTAGATGCTTTGGGAGGAATTGCAAAAGTGCGAGTCATACACAATCCTATATTAAAATATGTTAATAGCTTCGTTTATATGTTAGAATCACAATGATTGATGCAAGTGTAAAAATCTATAAGTTCTATTCACTTGCAAAAATAGCACCATGATAATTTTTAAAACTAATACCTTTCTGTTCATTACATATCACAGCTATTGTTTTCTAGGGATATAACACCACTTTTATAATGAAAGTGACTGGTAAAACAATTAAACTATTAGAAAAAGAATTGATTTTTTTTGAAACAGTATAATCGCATAATTTTACAGAGATGAATAAATATATCTAAAATATTATTATTGCTGTATAAAAAATAAAAATATCCTACCTCCTTTTAATGAATAGTTTTATATTAAAAATAATACTATTATGTCATTTTTATAATATAGTATGTTTTTTATTATTAAATTTTGTAAATATAAAAAATAAAAACAAATTTAAAACTTATTAAAAATAAATTTACTAAACTATAATTATTCAAAATAAAATATAATAATTTATATATTATATTTTTATAATTAGTAATTTTATTTTTACGTTCTCAAAAAAAATAAATAAATTTTATCATATATTTTTTTATATTTGTGATGTATTATATATTATGTATGATATGTTATAGGATAAAAATATATTTTAGCATGTAATAATTTCGTTTTTCTTATTGTATATTATGACAAAAAATGGGTTTTTATTTGATTTTTTTGTGTTTTGGCAATTTTATAGAATAATTGAATTGACAAAAAAGATTTTTGTACAATATGAAACTCATGTGCATGAGATCTTTATATCATGAGTATATGCACTATATCTCGATTTTGAATTACTCAATTTTAAATTAAAGGAAACAAGAATGGAACATCGTGCAGTCTTAGAGACTGAAAGCAATTTAGTTATTACATTGGTTGCTGATATTGTTGCTGCCTACGTGAGTAATAATTCTATTCGACCGACTGAAGTGCCAAGTTTAATTGCTGATGTCCATGCTGCTTTTCGTAAAGCAGGGAATCTAGAGTTAACAGAAGTCGAAGTTGAAAAACAAAGGCCTGCCGTTAATCCGAAGCGTTCAGTATTTCCTGATTATCTCATTTGCCTTGAAGATGGAAAGAAGTTTAAATCTCTAAAGCGTCATCTCATGACACATTATGGAATGTTGCCAGAAGAATATCGTGAAAAATGGCAGTTAGATAGTTCTTATCCTATGGTGGCGCCTAATTATGCAAAAACACGATCGGCTTTGGCCAAAGAAATGGGGCTTGGACGCAAAAGCAAACGGAAAAAAACTAAATAATCTTATTTTGCGAAAAAATGGTTTCGTGTATAAAGTTGATTTTAGTATACATGTTTTGTGTGAAGCTTTTGTATATATAGCAATTTCTACCAAGGGGATTACATATAGCTTTCGTTACGAATCCGTTTAATCATTGATTTCAAACCATTTGATCGTTGTGGTGTAAGATTTTCATTTAAACCAAGTTTTTCAAAGAGCTCTTGAGCATCAGAATTGCGAATTTCAGAAGCTTTTTTGCCTGAATAAAAAGCAAGAAGTATGTAAATGAGTCCACGCACAATATGAGCATCGGAATCACCTTGAAACGTCAATATTGGATCTTTTGAGTTATTACGTGAAGATAAAAGCCACACTTGGCTAACACAACCAGGAACTTTGTGAGCATCATTTCGAGCGCTTTCTGGAAAAGGTGGCAATTCATAGCCAAGCTCGATGACATAACGATAACGATCTTCCCAATTATCCAAAAGCGAAAAGTTCTCTATAATATTACCGATTTTTTCCGCCATTATTTTAGTCCTGTTTCGTTTGAATAATCATTCTTGAATACACTTATAAAAAATAAATATTTATTCTTCCTAACATAAATAACACGAAGAACGTTAAAAATCCTTATTTCAAGATAACATTGCATAGTTTTGTAAGAACTCTTGTATTTCGATTTTGTAAGAAACATTAGGGGAAGTCTCTGATATCATTTTTTTCCTAATATGTTCCCTAAATATTCATAAGCAGCTCTTGCACCGTAATATGCGCGCTCGCCAAGTGAACTTAAAAAGGATTTTCCTACTCTGCAGGTTTTTATATTACGGTCACAAAATGCGCCTAAGTCATTTAAGGCTTCCTTAAAAGCAATAATCACATCGCTCGTTGTTGTCTCATTATTTTGGGGGCTAGAAGAATGGTTACTGCTTGGATCTGCTACAAAAAATGAAATAATGACAAAAATAAAAAATAAAAAAAATGATAATTTGATTAAAAAACGTATCATGGACAATCAATGTACCGCAGTGGTAAATACAATAAAAGGGGCATTTTATACACTGTTGCTTTATAAACAATTTATAAAATGTGTTTTTTATAAAATTGAGTATTCATGTATTGGATCTATATCATTGGCTTTTTTATAAATATGGCACAATTCCGCTGTATAAAATGGGATACATTGTCTATTCAGTAAAAAAATAACATCAAAATTATACACTTACAAGCTGGTCATGTTAATGAACATACTATGATAAAAAATGAGAGAGATAATCATGTTGTGTACATAATTATTTTAAATAATAGTCCACCATCTTAGCTTAGTTGAAAAGGCTAAAAAGAGTAAACTCTGTTATTCTGACTCTAGTGTCGATAAAATATTTATATTATCTATAAAATTTTTACTGAAATGTTATGAAAATGGTCAACCTGTCGATAAAAACATCAAAAAACAATTGCATCTCTTACGATTACATCTCAAGCCAGTTTTTTCTATAACATTGTAAACATCAATTTAATTAATACTTATGAAAATTATTTAATAGAAGGAATTTATACCAAAATATAATAATATTAAGAGATAATTATTATTACCAAACCGTTTATGGATAAGTAACCATCTATATGTAAATTATAAAGAATAGATAATGATTGTCATCTTTTTAGCGTTATAGGCAAATATTTTCAATTTTATTTTAAATAATAGGCAAACATATGCCCCAAAATGAAGAATAACGTGGCATTATTGTTTAGATAATTATATGTGATAATGTAGTTTGCAAACACCAAAATGATCTTGAATGCTAATCATTTGGTGCTCTCTTTATACACATTAAAGATTTGTATAAAATAAAATGAATAAACGTTGATAAGAACTCTTGTTGATTTATCAACTTATAAATTGATATAATGAAGCTGCTCGTTCTAGGAGTTTGAAAGGAAAAATCAATAATGTCAATGCACTTCTCTCTGGCTGGAAGTAAAAACTGATTCATATTCGTTTCCTAATTTATATTTGTTTCTTTGTAAAAAATAAACGCAACTGAAAATAAAAGTAATGGCAACAAAACGAAAGACCTACCGAAAAAAAACTGTAAAACACCGTAAATACTATAGTAGTATTGTTATAACACTTCTTCTTATAATTTTTCATTTTATTTTTTGGAGTGCAAAAACTATTTATTTCTATACACGAAAAAATACTTTATTTTTTGTTGGATCTTTTCTTTTTAGCATTAGTTTTTTATTTATTTCATTTAATGCTTTATTTTCGCAAATGACAACGCATCAAAATATTTTAACTCAAATGAAATTTTCCTCTGTTCAAAGTATAGGTAAGAGCTCTACTTTATCGGAAAAAGAAGAAAAATCACAAGAACTCTCCCGTGTAACTTCTGTACATTCTCAAAGTCATAAGTACACAAATTCACCTTTACCCTCTCAATCAGCAAGCATGCTGGAAAAGCAAAAAGAACTAGCAAAATTAGGACTTTATGATGGACCATTAGATGGACTGGAAGGACCTAAAACACGCCGAGCCATCACTTTGTGGAAACAGCAAACTGCTCAGAGAATGCAAAAGAATGTTCTATCTAATCCCGCAGCAGATGAAATCGCGATATTAATTAAGCAAAGCGAAATAGAAACAAACAATACAAAAAATATGACACACTTAAAAGAAGCTATTTTAGAGCCTTCTGTTGAAGATATTATACAAGTGCAAAAAGCTTTACATATTTTTGGGAATGAGGAGGTTATTGTCACAGGAATAGAAGATCAAAAGACGATAGAAGCCTTAAAACAGTTTCAAAAAATATTTGATCTTCCTGTAACAGGTAAAATTAATCACACAATTTTAATGAAAATGCGTGAAATTGGTTTATTAAATTGAAGCTAATCATAATAATCTCTTAATTTATAATGATAATTCATCTTTCGTTTGTTTAATGCTCCCCTCAAACATTCCTTCATCTCAAGCCCTCTTATTTTCAATCAATCAGAATGGTTTTCTTACACATTACATATTGAGCCGTATAATTTGCTTCAAAAAAACCACAACCGATTGCAGAAAAAAGAATATTACAAAATAGCAAACGCGCTTGTTCTAGCATTTTTATTGCCTCTGATGATAAAAGGACACGAAATTTTTGTAGTATCACGTAAACCTTTCATATTATCGAACCACGAATTGTCCATATATTATCGTCAATTTGATCTTTATAAATATGATGCAAAGAATTTGTGCAAACACCTGTAAGGATAAGTAGACGTAAAGCTAATTGTGTTATGGTTGTTGTTTTGCAAAGTGTCTGATAAAAAACCGGCCTTCTCTCTAATCTATTGCTGGAAAGTTATGTGTTTTATGACATTGTCTTCTTAAGAGAGCGTGTGCGTTTAGTATTGTCTATAAATCAACATCCAAACTTACCGCAGCAGTATGTTTGAAAAAAATGTTAAGACAGTTTAGTACTTCTCTCAGCTGTTATAGCTTTTATATGCCAAATGGAGGCAAGAATATTGCGCATCTCTGTTTGTATAATCTCTTAAAACAGGAAAACAGCCTAATTTGGGAAGAATATGAAATTTTAAGGTAAACACCATTTTTCATCTTTGCCATTTCCTTTTAATTCAGCTTTACGCCTTTCAAAGACATCTAAAGCAATATCTTTAAAATAACGGAAATTACCTATTGCCTCATGCTCTTACTTTATCACATGTCTTTTTGGTCTCACTCCCCCTCACCTAAAACAAAATGTCCCAAACGGAATATACTTGGATTGCCATTCACGGGCTTTCTTAAAAAACATCTCTAAAGCACCCAAAACCACTTCGCAACAACACCCGTGAATAATAATAGCAAGGCCCCCCCCCCCCACAACAACTGCGCGACAGCGCACATCATCTTTACGCTTGTGAAGAAGCAAGCCGGCACCATTACACACTGTACCTACCTTCAATTTGTGATAGCTCTCACTTGAGACGTTTCATAAGAGGCATATCCTTGCTTTATTTTTTTACCTACAGACGCTCATCCCGCCTGTAACATACAAAAAACATGGTTTTGATTGATTCATTATAAAAGAAGTCGAAATAAGAAGATCTTATGATATTTACAGCTTTCATTCAATATGAGAAATAAAAAATTATCTTTATAAATCAATAGATTGTGTAACTTTGATATTCCTTTATAAATGTAAAGATGGGAGTGCATAATGGAGTTTATAAATTTGGGAAGATTTTTATAAACTTACGGGGAGTTTTACATAATCCCCATTCCACGAATATCAATGTGAAATGGGGCATCACTGAGAAATGTCTATCTCAAACAGCATGATGCGCAAAAAAATGCATTTGTTTGCAGTATTCTACTTTGCGTGAGGAGCTCATTCCCCTATAAAAAAGCAAACGCGTAAATTGACTGCACAATAACACGTTTCTCTCTATCAAGAGGTTCGCCAATAAAAAGTGCATTAATAATACATCTTTGTCTATCCTGTGCTTTATATTTTCTCTCATAAACCTCTAACGCGTAACACAACTTATCGTGCATTTTGGAAGCATTTTTATTCCCTTTATTAAAGAAAATAAAAGAATATATAAAAATTTATTTCAGTAATAACGATACAACAAAAAATATTAACCCATTACATCCTTTTTGCTATTGCGGCCTGAGCTGCTGCTAAACGAGCAATTGGCACTCGAAAAGGAGAACACGAAACATAATCTAGGTTATTTTCTTCGCATAAAGCAATAGAGGCAGGATCGCCTCCATGTTCACCGCAAATTCCCAATTTTATTTTTGCACGCTTTGAGCGTCCACGCTGTGCAGCAATGGTAATAAGTTCCCCTACTCCATCACGGTCAATAGACACAAAAGGATCTTGCTCTAAAAGACCTTTTTGAAAATAGGTTGCCAAAAAAGGAGCTGCATCATCACGGGAAATCCCAAAAGTAGTTTGTGTCAAATCGTTTGTTCCAAATGAAAAAAATTCAGCAGTTTCAGCAATTTCATCTGCTCGAAGCGCCGCTCTTGGAAGTTCAATCATCGTCCCAACCATATATTGAATAGTGCTTCCCTTTTCTTTCATCACTTCCTCAGCAACCTGATCAATACGCGCTTTCACAAAATCGAGTTCAGATTTAAGCGCAACCAGTGGCACCATAATTTCAAGCATAACAGGAGATCCAGATTTTTGGGCAGCTTCTGCTGCTGCTTCAAAAATCGCCCGCGCTTGCATTTCTGCAATTTCAGGATAAGTAATAGCTAAACGGCATCCTCGTAATCCAAGCATAGGATTAAATTCGTGCAACTGCTGAGTGCGTTCAGCAAGCACTTCAGCAGAAACACCCATAGCTGTTGCAACATCAAGAATTTCTGCTTTCGTTTTAGGCAAAAATTCATGTAATGGTGGATCTAGCAAGCGGATAGTAACAGGTAAACCACACATAATTTCAAATAATTCACTAAAATCTGAACGCTGCATTGGCAAAAGCTTATCTAGTGCTTTACGACGACCACTTTCATCATGACTTAAAATCATTTCACGCATGGCAACGATACGTTCATCAGAAAAAAACATATGCTCCGTACGGCAAAGACCTATACCTTCAGCCCCAAAAGAGCGCCCCATACGGGCATCAGATGGTGTATCAGCATTAGCGCGAACTCTTATACGTCGCATCCCATCAGCCCATTCCATTAATTTTGCAAAGTCTCCGCAAAGCTGAGGCTGCAACATTGCAACTTTCCCTTTGAAAATTTCTCCACTTCCACCATCAATTGTGATAACATCACCTTTTTTTAGGCTTTCTCCTGAGGCAAACAACGTATTTGTGTTATAATCAATCCGCACACTGCCAGCACCAGAAATACATGGTTTTCCCATCCCCCGCGCAACAACAGCAGCATGACTTGTCATACCGCCACGCGTTGTTAAAATTCCTTCTGCAGCATGCATACCATGAATATCTTCTGGGCTTGTTTCTACTCGGACCAAAATAACTTTGCGACCTTCCGCCGACACAGTTTCTGCCTCTTCTGAAGTAAAAACAATTTCACCAGTTGCGGCTCCAGGAGAAGCAGGTAAACCACGTCCTATAACAAAACGTTCTGCTTTGGGATCAAGTGTTGGATGCAAAAGTTGGTCAAGCGACTTTGCATCAATACGCATCACAGCCTCTTCACGGTTTATTAACCCCTCCTCAACCATTTCAATCGCCATCTTGAGAGCCGCACGAGCCGTGCGTTTTCCTGAACGAGTCTGAAGCATCCATAATTTACCTTTTTCAATGGTAAATTCGAGATCTTGCATATCCCGATAATGCTGCTCAAGATTCTGCGCAATCTGACATAATTTCAAAAAAGCCTCAGGCATAATTTTTTCTAACGACGGTCTATTTGAACCAGCAACAATACGCGCATTTTCTGTAATATTTTGAGGTGTTCGAATGCCCGCCACAACATCTTCCCCTTGCGCATTAACTAAAAACTCACCATAAAGTTCTTTTTTCCCTGTCGATGGATTTCGTGTAAAAGCAACGCCCGTTGCCGAATCTTCTCCCATGTTACCAAAAACCATAGCTTGCACATTAACTGCCGTTCCCCAACTTTCAGGAATGCTATGTAAACGGCGATAAGTAACTGCACGTGCTGTCATCCAACTTGAAAAAACAGCTCCAATCGCCCCCCATAACTGTTGTTCAGGATCTTGTGGAAAAGGGGTTCCTAATTTTTCTTCAACATAGGCTTTATAAGAAATAATAACATTCTTCCAATCATCTGCTGTCATTTCTGTATCAATAGTGTAACCATTGCATGCTTTTACTTCATCAAGAATCTCTTCAAAATACGAATGGTCTAGCCCCAAAACAACGTTAGAATACATTTGGATAAAACGCCGATAACTATCATAAGCAAAACGTTCATTATTGGCTTGTAAAGCAATTGCTTTTACAGTTTTATCATTCATGCCAAGGTTTAGCACTGTATCCATCATCCCTGGCATAGAAGCCCTAGCCCCTGAACGAACAGACAGCAAAAGTGGTCTTTGTTCATTCCCAAATTCACGTCCTGTTTGTTCAGCAACGTATCTTAGTGCTTGCTTAACAGATTCCTGTAGCTCTTCTGGATATGATTTGTCATGGGCATAATAAAAATTACAAACTTCTGTTGTCAGGGTAAATCCGGGTGGTACGGGCAAACCAAGATTACTCATTTCTGCCAAATTAGCCCCTTTACCTCCAAGAAGGTTACGCTCACTTGCACTTCCTTCTGCCTTTCCATCTCCAAAACTATAAACCCATTTTTTCACTGTACAAATCCTCCCATATCAGCTTCAAAACATCATTCAACCCAGGCTCACTTAAAAGCAATTATTTGATTCAAAATTGGCTCAACGATATCGCTTCATAAATGCATAATATTAATCCTTCCAAAAGAGATAATGACCAAAAGTATCACTATCCATCTTCTGGAAGATTAAGATTCAGTTTTTTAGAAAACTATCAATCACCGAAAAAAATTCTTCTACTTTCATGGCACCTTCATATTTACTACCATTAATAAAGAAAGTAGGTGTTGCTGTGACACCAAGCTCTTTACCGCGTTCAAAAGATGCATTTACTTCATCTAAAATGGACTGATTTTTCAAACACGCAGTAAAACTTTCATCTGTAAAACCAGCCATTAAGCCAATTTTCTTCAATGGTGTTAGAGCATTTTTTCCGAAAGCCCATTCATTTTGTTTTTGAAATAAAACTTCTATCAAAGGAAAATAGCGATCTTCCGGTGCACACCGTGCCAACATAAAACCTGCTGTTGCCCGAGGATCAAAAGCATATTCTCGGAAAATAAGTTTTACTTTTCCTGTTTTGATATATTTTTTACGAATTTGGGGAAGTATATCATTATAAAAATGCGCACAATGGGTACATGTCAACGAAGCATACTCAACAATGACGACTGGTGCATCCGCCTCTCCCTCAAAGCGATCCTTTACTTTACCCGATTGGAGAAGCTCTGCCATATCAACAGTTGCCACTGATTTGGGATCACGCGCTAAAGCAACTGTTACACTGTTTTGTACAATCGTTATGAAGAGAAAAATTATCCCGAAAGATAAAAAAGAACGATATTTTACCATAAATAATACTTTTCTGTTGTTATTAACGAATAGGAATCCAATGCTTTCTCATATATTAAAGAAAAATATATAAAATATCTTTCTATTTATTATTTTTTTCCCAAAAAATGCAACAGCCAAGTTGGTAAAGTGCTTGGTGCAAACTTTTATCTTCAATTCCTTCAAGCATTTTTTCCACGTATTTTTTGTCTTGTTCACTCAAAGGCGGTTTTAGAGGCAAGTGATTCATAAAAACCGACATACTCCTTTGCTCAATCTTGATGCGATCAATAGCAATATAGCCAAAAAATCCGTTAATTCTATGAAGTAATTCCTCTGTTTCATGCATCAATTTTAACGCAGCAAATCCTTCACATGCGACAACAAGTGTTGCTGGCTGAAAAACTTCATCTTGATCTGCACGACGTTTCCAAATAATTTTAAGCGGCATTGTATGTTCACTGATATCATAGCCTGCAATCTGTGGCCAATGTTCTATAAGCGCTACATTAAGCCCTGTCCGTTTGCGTAAAACTGGATCAAGTATTTTGTATACCGCCTCAGAAAGAGAATAAAAGATACGTTTTTTAAGTTGTTTTCTCATTTTTAGATCATTGTTCAAGCGCTTACTAAATTAAAATCATTTGTTTCATCTAAAAATTGTTGCCTCCTCAATTTATGAAATATCAACAAAATAAAAAGCCTTTTCTCACCAGAGCCTTGACAATAAAAGAGCAAAAAACATGAATTACAAAATAAATAATTTTTTCTTTTGCATTTTATATCTCCCTATGCTTGAAAGCAATCATGTATGAAATTTCTTCGCACCTCCTTGCTTGGTACGATCAAAATCACAGACATCTTCCATGGCGGATTACCCCCGAAAAGCAAAAACAAGGTATCCGTCCTGATCCTTATCAAGTTTGGCTTTCTGAAATCATGCTTCAACAAACAACCGTTGAAACAGTTAAGCCTTATTTTAAAAAGTTTCTAAAACTATGGCCTGATCTTTCCTCTTTAGCAAAAGCCTCCCAAGATGATATCATGAAAGCATGGGCTGGACTTGGTTATTATTCACGCGCACGTAATCTTAAAAAATGTGCGCGACAGCTTGTTGAAAACTACGCGGGACAATTTCCACAATCTGTAAAAGAATTGCGAACTCTAGCCGGTATTGGAGATTATACTGCCGCAGCCATTGCTGCGATTGCTTTTAACCACCCTGTAGCAGTGGTTGATGGTAATGTTGAACGTGTGGTAGCGCGACTTTTTGCTATCACTTCAATACTGCAAAAAGCAAAAGTTGAAATTAAAGAAAAAACACAAAAAATTACTGCTTTAAATCGTCCTGGTGACTTTGCTCAAGCAATGATGGATTTGGGAGCAACAATTTGTACTCCACGCAAACCATCTTGTTATACCTGCCCTCTTCAATGTTTATGCAAAGCAGAAAAGATGCAACAACCGGAGTCTTTTCCAGTTAAAGCCCCTAAAAAAGAACGCCCTTCAAAAACAGGTATTGCTTTTGTGGTCCTTAATAAAAAGAAACAAATTTATTTGGAAAAACGACAGACGCAAAAGCTCCTTGGTGGAATGACCCAAATTCCTAACAATATTGGCATAAACAACGAAAATGGACTACAAAACGCACCCTTTACTGCCAATTGGCAATTCAAAGGACAAATTACGCATGTTTTTACTCACTTTTCTCTAAAACTTGATGTTTACTATACCGAAGATGTTCATGAAATGAATTGTGAAAATGGTTGGTGGTGTAACATTCAACATCTTGCCGAAGAAGCATTACCTACTGTTATGAAAAAAGCCATTTCCGTAGCACTTCCCAATTCTTTTAGATTTAAATAACCTTCCCTATTCATAAAAATGTTTTCTAATGGAGACTTTTGTATCTCTAGCGATCATTTACTAATCTGTAAAAGAAAAATTTTAAAAAATGAAATAACCAATTTTTTCTACAGACAAAAATTAAGGAGGGATAGAAACGCTTAGAAGCTTTAGATTTAAATTTCAGGATCTATCCTTTTTTCGCTTATGACGGAGCAAGTTAGCACCATCGTTATATTTACCAGCCCCCTCAACATCCCTTGATACGTGAAACGGATTATAAGAGGTACTTTTAGTTCTTTCGTTAACAATTTTTATTCACACGCCAACCCCGTTTATGACATGCAAGAAAGTAATTTTCATCGATTCAATATGGAACAAATTTGAAATAAGAAAACTTGACGATATTCCGAGGGCAATTCGATATGAGTTGCGCTAAATTATATTTATAATCAATATATTATATGCACTTTACAGATGTACGTATTCAAAAAAGCACTTAATTTTGAACTTCTGAATGAACCTTTTAATTCTGATATTTCATTTTTATAAGCTTATATTGAAATTTTACTGTTTTGGAACTAAAACGAGAACATAGAGTGAAAATTTCTCATTTTAATTTCTTCTAAAAGAAGCATAAAAATACTCGCTTGTCGCTTACAAGCGAGATTAGTGTGTCAATAAAAAACATCTAATAAAGGCATAAAACGCCCTCACGTCCATCTCAATCAAGATCAGGTACATTGGTGGTCAATAGAATGAAGCGATCAGCTTAGTTCATAAAACACCCGTTTTTAACATTTGTGAACGTATGATCATTCTTAAATGATCTATGGACTTCAACCGTCCATTTTCCTCATAATACCAAAAGGTCCAACCATTACAACTCTGCGAATCTTGAGCCTTTCTTCCCATTGCGTGAATTGAGCCCGCTTCACCACCATGCATAATCGTACCATCAGCTCTTACAATAGCAGATACTTGCTTCTTACGATCATACAGAACTTCTCCAGGATAGAGTAAACCTGCTTCAAGCAAACTGTTGAATGCTACGCGCGGTTCTGCTTTTTTTCTATCCAAAATCGCTAGTTCTGGTTGCGCTAAAGGTTGAACCGCCGCAATTCTCTCACATGCTGCATCGATGTAATCTTGCTCGCGTTCAATCCCAACAAAATCACGCCCTAAAAGCTTGGCAACAGCACCTGTTGTTCCCGAACCAAAAAACGGATCGAGAATAACATCACCAGGTTTACTAGAAGCCATAATAATACGCGCTAATAACGCTTGCGGTTTTTGTGTTGGATGTAATTTACGCCCCGAATCATCCTTTAAACGTTCAGCTCCAGTGCAGAGAGGGAAAAGCCAATCTGAACGCATTTGTAGATCTTCATTTGCCGCTTTTAAGGCATCATAATTAAATGTGTACTTTTTATCTTTTTGATCTCGCACGGCCCAAATAAGCGTCTCATGAGCATTTTGAAAACGGCGCCCTCGAAAATTAGGCATCGGATTATTCTTGCGCCAAATAATATCATTAAGCATCCAAAAACCTAAATCTTGTAATGCCGTCCCAACCCGAAAAATATTATGGTAAGATCCGATAACCCAAAGTGTTCCGTTGGGTTTTAATACACGACGACAAGCAAGCAACCATGCACGAGTAAAAGCATCATAAGCAGCAAAACTCTCAAACTGATCCCATGCATCATCAACCGCATCAACAAGCGAATGATCTGGACGGTATAAAGCTCCATCCAATTGCAAATTATAGGGTGGATCCGCAAAAATCATATCAACAGAATGTTTTGGAAGTTTTTCTAAAACGGAAACACAATCTCCTTTAAAAATTTTATTGCGCCATGGCATTTGTGAGGGAGTACGAAGGAAATCTTTTTGAAGCTGAATAACTGTCATGAAAAACCCAACAAAATTAACTGAATTTGCCCTATAATCAACCAAAATAGTTTATAGGCCCGCATTACCAATCTATATTTACAAAATAGCGTAAACGTATCGTTAAAGTTCTACAAAATTGATAATTGTTTTTGTTTTTTTAGTAAAAAAACTTTCATATGAATGAAACCTTAATTTTCTTTTTTTCAATGTACTGTTCCCATATCTTTTATTTCGTAAAAGAATTAAGAATCATTTTCAAAGCGTATTTTTATGAAATAAGATCTTCTCAATATCGTTTTCATGAAAGTTGTCCATCTCGTAACATGTAAAGGAATATCTTATGCCTCAGATAGATCTTATTATTTTTGATTGTGACGGAGTTCTCGTCGACTCTGAATATCTTGCAGCAAAAATTGGATCTCAATTGCTCAAACAAACAGGATATGAAATATCACCCGAAGAATTGAGTGAGCGTTTTGCAGGGCTTATCTTTCGCGATATTCTTAAACACGTTGAACAGGAAACAGAAAAACCTATTTCTGCTCATCTCATAGATCAAATGACTAATATTTTTCGTACACAAATAAAAACTAAATTACGGGCGATTGATGATGTAAGAGAAGCTGTAGAAATTATCCAAACACGCTATCCCTACTGTATCTGCTCTAATGCAAAAAGCGTAGATATAAAAGAGATGCTCACCACGGTTGATCTCTATGACCTTTTTGAAGGTAAAATATTTTCAGCACCTGAATTTGGAACAAAAAGAACGAAACCGGCCCCTGATGTTTTCCTTTTTGCCGCACAACAATTACAGGCAGAGCCCCAAAACACTATCGTTATAGAAGATTCACTTCATGGTGTACACGCAGCCATAGCAGCAGGTATGCGTGTCATCGGCTTTACGGGAGGATCACATAGCTATCTTGGCCACTCTAATGCACTTGCAGAAGCTGGTGCAGAAACAGTTATTGCAAAACATGCTCATTTAGGAGAAGTCTTAGAAGCAATGGCAGTATGGCGAGATCTATTATAAAAAATCTCTTGAATATATCAATTTGTAAACTCTTGTAAGAAGCATTTTTATTCAAATGTCCTGCTCTTCTCGCTGCTCCTTTTATAATAACTTCAATAAATGCGCAATTCACGACACGGGTGAATTGCATCTCAATGTGAAGGAAAAATATAGCACCTCATTGAGATCATAAGTCTGTTAACCATTGCACGTACTTAAAAAAAAGCAAAAAACAGGGGTGCAAACTCATAAAAATTAAACCCTGCTTATCTATCTCAAATCCAATATCCCACTCCCAACCACAGCAGCCTATCCTGATAAATTATTATTTTGTCAAAAAAGAAATATTACGATGCCTTGCTCGATAAGATGTGAAAATTGCTAACCTCTTTCATCTGATCAAAAAAACACACACTATGGTAAAATTGTAAAGGATGTGCATATTGATCATGGAAAAAATATTAAAATTCGCGGAATCTATGGAACACAAGACTTTATTGAAAATGACAAATGCGTCCTTGTTGAGTTACAAAGGCTTATATTTACTCAATCCAAATCTCATAAACTTGTTGAAGGCTTATTTACTTTGCTGCTTAAATAGTATTTTAACAGCATCAATTGGTACAACCTCCCTAAGATTACAAAAAACAAAAAGAATACACTCTTATGAAGATGTGCATTTTATAAAAAACATTTCATACCAAGTAATTTACAGACAATATATTGATTTATAATCATAATTTATCATTATTCAAATTAAGCAAAAAAACCGAATATTGTAAGATTCTCTCATTTCAAACCTAGATATGCTGAATTAAATAAATAAAGAAATAAAAATGCCTTTTAATGAATCATCTCAAAAGGCAAAAATTGTAGCAACATTAGGAGCGAGAAAAGTGTATGGCAATGCCATCTTTCTTCTTTATAAACGTCAAAAATTCTGATGCCCTAAGAATTTTATATTATGGGGGCTTTATCATCATATCTATCATTGCAAAATAGGCTTGAGTACCTTGAGAACGGTTTCTTTAAAAAAGCACATAAATATGAAACATATAATCATGTTAAACAAGCGACAGAGATACCAATAGTTGCTTAAAATTTTCCGAAAGCACTTAATAGACTTTTTAAATAAGCAATGAAATCAGATCTTTTCAAAAGTAATCCACTTTCTAAAAATAAAAGCGGCTTTTCAGTTTGGAAAGAAGAAAGTGTTGAAAATATTATCTAATGCTGATCTTTCGGCACTCATAAATATGTCTAAATTATATTCTTCTATACACTGCCTTGCATCATAGTAATATGCCGTTCACATTAGCGATAAAAAGATAATATCATTTATCTCTATCCAATTCGAGCTCTACTTTACACTATGAGAAAATTGTACATTTTTTAGTATCTATAACATATTATTATCTATAAGATAAATGTATATATTTAATAGTAAATTAAGAATTATTATTCTGCTATCACGATGCAATTAAATAACCATTGAATAATATCTATATAACACACATTATACAATAATGACTATCTATAATAAATACTATAAATAATAAAATTTTATCGTGTCCATTCATATTTTAATTGTTAATAATATTTTTATAACTACATCATAATTTTCATGTTTTCTATTATACTATCGATAATAAATAAATTTTTATATATTTAATAATTAAAAATTTTGATCAATTTTATTATCTATAAATGTATTTAAAAAATATATTAATATCGTTTTATAAAAATTATACGATAAACATATGTTGCTTTATATATAACACATAATAAAATATTGTATAAATTTTTTAAAAATATAATTTGTAATTATTACTGTTACTTTTTTACAATAAGGTTTATAAAAAAATTATAGGTATATTTTTATATGTATTTTTATTATTGACTAAAAATACATATTGAACTATATGACTTGTATATAGTGTGAGATACATAAACATTATGTATATTTATTACATATATAAATTAAAAATATTTGAGGTAAAGTTATGGTAAAAATATTTAAAAATTATATTTTAAGCATTTTTATAGCGAGCACTTTTTTTATTTCACAAACTGTAAATGTTAATGCAAACTATTTGAAAAACGATACTCCAAAAGAGGAACTTTCTGTTTTCCCAATGGAACAAGTAAAATATGCGAAATCCGATGTAGTTTCTACGACTGCTTTCTATGCTCCGTCTGTAAATTATCAAACAGAACATAGAACAATAGGTGAAGGAAAATTAGAAAAGGTCTTTGAGCCTATGACTGTAAGAGGGGGACTATTGTACGCTGGATATGCAATAAGTTTTATAGGATCGATAATAAATTGGATAAATGACATAGTATTGATGTTCAAGTAATTCAATCTATTGTAGAAATATAGAATACATAGCTTCATTATGTTATTATTAATTATTATAAATTTATTAAATAATGAAGCTTCTATTACTATAATTATAAATTCTGTAAATTACATCCAAAAATCCAAAGTATAATTTATATACACACACATATATATATATTGAATACTATAAAGTATTTGAGGTAAATGATGATTAATTTTTTTAACAATAATATGTTAATTATTTCTATGATATCTGTTTTTTACATTTCACAGACTGTAAGTGTACATGCCAACTATTTGCAAAACAATATTCATCGTGAGAATATTTTTATTTCTGTAACAGAACAGAACAGAAAGGATGCAATCAGTACGATTGCTCTCTATACACAAAATCTAAATCGTTGTATGGAAAATGAAATTACCGTCGAAGGAAAATTTGAAAAGGTTGTTGAACCTCTTACACTCGGGGCTTTTGGTATGGGGATGGCACTTGGATATGCATCAAGTACGATAGGCATGTTTTTAGGATGGCTAATAAGTAAAATAATATTGTATTTTAAATCTCGTTAAAATTGAACTTTCATCAGAATAAGACCTTCTCATATGAAATATAAACTATGAACATATTCTGTGTTTATCCATTGTTGATGATAAAAACTAATGAATTATCACACTAAGAGTGAAAAAAGCTTTAAATGCTTCTGTTTCTCTCAATGTGCACTAATTCTGCCGATGCATCTATTCAATTCAGATTAAAATAAAAGTATTGGTGGTAAACTATGATTAAAGTATTGAAAACTTACATATTAAATATTTTTATAGCAGTTGCTTTTTTGCTTTCACAAGTTATAAATGTTCATGCCAATCATTTGAAAAATGATACTCAATGGGAAACTGTCTCTCTAATAGAACAAGGAAAGAAAAAAGCTATCGATATAGCTGCTCTTTATGTCCCAAGTTTCACTCATAGAGCAAAAAGTGAATCTGCCTTTGAAGGAAAATTTGAGAAAGTGTTTGAACCAATTACGCTAGGAGTTTTTTCTACAGTAGGAGCTTTGGGTTTTGGATTCTTGACTGGATCTGTTATGGCCATATTTAGTGGGATAATCGGATGGGCAATAGGAAAAATTAAAGGCAAATAATTCAAAGATACTTAGTTATTTTTTTCTATTTAAAATGAAAATACTTTACAGCCTGCTTCCCATCATTTAGCAGGCTGTTGTATGTTTTCTATGGATAACCTTTAGGTTACCATACTGTATAGCACAAATATAATATCTATTATTATACAAAGTAATAAATTAAGCTAAAAAAGATTATTCAAAGTATAGATTTGCGCACGAAATGCCATAAAATTACCTTATAAATCTTCCAATGTGAGTCTTGGGATGTATCATTTTAACATTTCGTTTAGCAGATTTAATTTTTACAGAGTATTAAGAGTATAAAATAACTATGAATGATTGATTTTTATACAAAAGTTCTTCAGTAAATACTATTCTATCTATTTAATTTTATTATTTAAGAAGGTGTACAAGTGAAGATACGTTTTAAAATCTAAGTGAATGAATAATAGAGAGAAATTTTTGACTGTAACAGATTTTCTGTGAACATTTGGCGTTTATATCTCAAAAATAAAAATGCTTAAGGCTATTTCCTTTCATTATTGAGTTAAAAAGAAGAAAAGAAGCTCTATCCATTTAATAATTTAAATATTATGAAAAACGTGAAATAAATAACTTCACCAATTTGCCAGAAATAAAAAAAAGGATAAGACTTATGGAATATATCAGCACGAGAGGTGAAGCTCCTGCTTTAAGCTTTACGGAAACAATCATGACAGGGTTGGCAAGTGATGGGGGACTTTATTTGCCAGATAAATTTCCTCAGCTATCATTTGATGCGTTACGAGCACTTCGTGGTCAGTCCTATACAACAATTGCTAAAACTATTCTGTGGCCCTTTGTGAATAACGAAATCGAATATACAGCTTTTGAAAATATGATCGCTGAATCTTATGCAACCTTTCACCATCCAGCAATCTGTCCGTTACGACAAACTGGAGCAGATGAATTTATCCTTGAACTCTTTCATGGTCCTACTTTAGCTTTTAAAGATGTAGCAATGCAGTTTCTTTCTCGACTGATGGATTATGTTTTGACTGAAAAAAATAGATGTGCAACGATTATTGCTGCAACATCAGGTGATACAGGAGGAGCTGCGATACAAGCTTTTGCTGGAAAAGAACACTCAGATATTTTTATTTTATTTCCTAAAGGACGTGTATCGCCTGTTCAACAACGGCAAATGACAACCAATCATTGTTCCAATGTTCATGCCATTGCCATTGAAGGAAATTTTGATGATTGCCAAGCTCTTGTCAAAGCAATGTTTAATGACCACAATTTTCGTAAAAAAAGAGCACTTTCAGGTGTTAATTCTATAAATTGGGCGCGTATCATGGCGCAAATTGTTTACTATTTTTCATCTGCACTTTCTTTAGGAGCACCTGATAGAGCTGTTTCATTTACTGTTCCTACTGGAAATTTTGGTGATATTTTTGCAGGTTATGTCGCAGCCCGTATGGGATTACCCATTGCTCAACTGGTCATCGCAACGAATGATAACGACATCCTTGTACGTACATTGACCAGTGGTACTTACGAAACACAACCAATAGTCCATACAACATCACCTTCTATGGATATTCAGGTCTCTTCTAATTTTGAACGTTTGCTCTTTGAAAGTGGCAATCGTGATCCAATGTGGATTCGCAATGCAATGGAAAACTTGAAAAAAACGGGGCTCTTTACTCTTGATGAAAAGCAACTCAAAAATATTCGTTCCCTATTTTCCGCTGGAAAAAGCAACATGGCTGCAACAGCTCAAACAATTGATAGTGTCTATAAGGAAAGTGGCTATCTTGTTGATCCACATACAGCGGTCGCTCTTCAAGTAGCGCGTGAAAACAAAAAACCGCATATTCCAATGATCGTTCTTGCCACGGCTCATCCAGCTAAATTTCCTGATACTATTAAAAGCGCTTGTGGCCTTCATGCTCCATGGCCATCTCATCTCAATGATGTAATGAAACACGAAGAACATTTTATAAATCTTGCTAATGATGAAAAAATAGTCAAAGATTATATTTCTTTAAAATCGCGTGCATCTTATTAAAGTTAGCTGCATTAATTTAAATCAAGAATATTCTGATACCCTTACAATGAGGTGTTTAGCTTATTTAATGGAGTTGTAGATACATGGATGTAGATATATGTCGCCTTAGTAATGGTTTGACTATCGCCACACATACAATGCAACAAATTGATAGTGTTGCCCTCGGAATATGGGTTAAAGTGGGCTCACGCAATGAAACCTCCACACAGCATGGTATTGCTCATCTTCTTGAGCATATGGCTTTTAAAGGAACCGAAAACCGTACTGCTTTTCAAATTGCAACCGATATTGAAGATGTTGGCGGTGAAATCAATGCTACAACCAGTATTGAAACAACAGCTTACTTTGCACGTGTACTTAAAAGCGATATCCCACTTGCTATAGACATTTTAGCCGATATTTTAATGCATTCAAAATTTGACGACGATGAACTAGAACGAGAAAAACAAGTAATCTTTCAGGAAATTGGTGCTGCCCATGACACTCCTGATGATATTGTTTTTGATCACTTTACAGAAACAGCCTTTCGTCATCAATCCCTTGGACGCTCTATTTTAGGAACAGCTAAAACTATTCAATCATTTACATCTACTGATCTCCATGATTTCATCAATAAACAATATAGTGCAGATCGTATGATTGTCGTTGCTGCAGGAGCTGTAAAGCACGAAAGTTTCTTGCGAGAAGTTGAAAGTCGTCTTGGTACTTTTCGCTCCCATTCAACCGCACCTCTTACTAATCTTGCAAATTATGTCGGTGGCGACTTTCGTGAATATCGCGATTTAATGGATACACAAGTTGTTCTAGGGTTTGAAGGGCGTGCTTATCACGCGCGTGATTTTTATGCAGCTCAAATTCTTTCAATCATTCTTGGTGGTGGTATGTCTTCACGTCTTTTTCAAGAGGTAAGAGAGAAACGTGGATTATGCTATTCTATTTATGCTTTTCATTGGGGATTTTCAGATACTGGGCTTTTTGGTGTTCACGCAGCTACCGGACAAGAAGGGCTCAAAGAACTCATTCCTGTGATTCTTGATGAACTTTCCAAGGTCAGCAAAAATATTCACGCCAACGAACTGCAACGAGCACAAACGCAATATCGTGCAAATCTGACAATGTCACAGGAAAATCCCTCTAGTCAAGCACATCTCATTGCTCGCCAAATACTCCTTTATGGTCGACCAATTCCAATATCGGAAACAATTGAACGCCTCAATCTCATCACTCCTAAAAGATTAACTGATTTAGCACATCGTCTTTTTACAAACTCCACTCCAACACTAACTGCTGTCGGACCTGTAGGACCCCTTATAAATTTTGATGATTTAACGTCAACTCTTTCATACAAGCTAAAGTAAAAACTTCTTTTCAATGCAACATCACAATAACGTCACATATTTTATCATAAAATTTACCACAAAAGCTCTCCTCATTAAATAAGTTTTGGAAATATTGGGCAAATAGGCGTACAAAACTACCCAATTCATACTTCATGTGATAAAGATTCTAATAAGTGAAGGTATATCCGTGAAATCTGAAAATTCATGGTTTAACTTTGCCCTTTTAAAATATAAAACTTCATTCGCTTCAGGTTCCATTGAAGCAAATGGGTGTATGGTCTATTTGTATATAAAATCACATAACTTAAGAAAAGTGATAACAATTTATTATGTAAATAAATTATAAAAGGTGGACGTTTTTTCTCAAAAGTCGAAATGAAAATTAAACATCCTAAAATATTGAGAGTGGGACATTGTGAAGAGTTTGCGTAAAATAATTGACATCATTTTCATTGTAGTCGTTAGTTCTTTTGTCCATCTTACATCAGCACAAGCAATTGAACCAGTTAAAATTTCTTCTCAAGATGCTGCTCTTGATCTCTCAAAAGCAATTGAAATTCACCATACAAACAACTCTATTTTTCAAACAAGTACAGCACCAGGACCAGATGGTATTGTATGGCGTATTGAAGTGCAGGCAAAAAATGAAAAATTTTCCGGAAATTGGGCAGTTTTTTCTCTTGCAAATCCAACAGATGAACAAGTTGATCGTCTCATCGTTGCCCCCCATTACCGCATGGCACGTTCTGGATTTTTTTGGCCAGACCTTGGATCATCAAGGATTCAATCCATAACGCCAAGCGAAGGTTTTTCCCTCGATCGTCAACTTAGTGCAAACTCTGATATCTTTCGTATTACCCTTAACCCTGGTGCTGTTATTACATTTGTGGCCGAACTTAACTCTGCAAATCTACCGCAAATCTATTTATGGCAACCTGAAGCTTATAAAGATGCAATTAATTCTTATACGCTTTATCATGGTATTCTTCTTGGGATATCAGGTCTCTTAGCGCTTTTGTTAACTGTTCTCTTCGTCGTCCGTGGAACAGGGCTGTTTCCTGCAACAGCGGCAGTTGCTTGGGCAGTGCTTTTTTATATTGGTATTGACTTCAACTTTTTAAATAAATTCTTTGCAGTTACACTCACAACCCAACCAATCTGGCGTGCTGGTACAGAAGTAGCACTTACTGCTACACTCTTCATTTTTCTTTTTACCTATCTCAGCCTTAACCGCTGGCATTATCATTTTAGTTACGGTGCTATCGCTTGGACCATTGCGTTTTGCAGTCTAGGAGCCTTTGCTATTTATGATCCCATCAGAGCAGCTGGAATTGCGCGTTTGTCTTTTGGCCTTACCGCTGTGCTTGGTATAATATTAATCATCTATTTCTCAATCAGAAGCTATGACCGCGCCATTATGCTTATTCCAACATGGTTGCTCATTAGCTTTTGGTGTGTTGGAGCCTATGCCTGCATAGCTGGACATTTAAACAATGATATTATCCAGCCAGCATTAG
The DNA here is from genome assembly GCF_042197005.1 of Bartonella sp. AA78NXGY. Classification (NCBI taxonomy): domain Bacteria; kingdom Pseudomonadati; phylum Pseudomonadota; class Alphaproteobacteria; order Hyphomicrobiales; family Bartonellaceae; genus Bartonella; species Bartonella sp. AA78NXGY. Next base: position 32,511 of record NZ_JBHIRI010000002.1, on the reverse strand, counting down.
CGGGAGGATTAGTGCTCATTGTTCTTCTCATTAGCTTTACTGTCCTGCAACAAACTTTTTCTAATGACGCTTTCCATGAAGGAATATTTTCCGACCTTGAACAACAAGTACTCGCAGCAAAGGGAGCTGGAAATATTATTTGGGATTGGAATATTGAGCGTGACCGTATTGTTGTACATCCAAACATGGCAACCCTTTTTGGTACTGAAATTCATAACCTCAATGGACCTATGCGCAACTGGATTTCAGCCTTGCACCATGATGATCGTGAACGCTTTCAAGCCGTATTAGATATCATTCTTAAAAATAAAAAAGGGCGCATTGATCAAATTTTTCGGCTTTCTTCCGGTGGTGGTTATTATCATTGGTTTTCTCTTCGTGCACGTCCGGCTATGCAAAAAGATGGAAAAATCACACGTGTCATTGGAACCATTGTCAATATTACTAACCATAAAAAATCCGAAGAACGCTTATTGCATGATGCAATCCACGACAGCTTAACTGGACTTCCTAACCAACAAATTTTCTTTGATAGACTACAAAATTATACCTCTTTAGCGAAAGCAAATATCAAAATTAGACCGACTGTCTTTATGATTGATTTTGACAATTTTCGCCAAATTAATCGCAAATTAGGCATAGCAGTTGGGGATACTGTACTGCTTATAATCGCACGTCGTTTAAATCGTCTCATTAACTTTCAAGACACCTTATCGCGTCTTTCAGCAGACCGCTTTGCAATTATTTTACTCAGTGAAACCGAACCACAAAAAATTGCAGCATTTGCAGATCATTTGCACAAAACAATTTCAGCACCTATTTCACTTTCAGAAAATAAAATAATCCTTTCAACCTCTATCGGATTGGTTACATGGAGTGAAAGCCGATCGACGGCTAAAGATATTTTTAATGATAGTGAGTTAGCGATGATTCGCGCAAAACAAATGGGTGGGAACCATATTGAACCTTTTCGTCCTAATTTTCGCACTTTGGGTCTCGAACATAATACTCTGGAGAAAGATGTTCATTATGCCATAAAACGTAATGAGATGAAAATCCTCTACCATCCTATTCTTAATTTATCAGACGGACATATTATTGGTTTTGAAACAATTGTAGAATGGCATCATCCCACTTATGGAAATTTAAATGTCTCTGATTTCATAAAAATCGTAGAAAATGAACAAATTGTTATGGATTTGTCACAATTTATCATTGATAATGCCATTATCGATCTTATAAATGTACAAGAAAAGTTTTCCCAACAATCTTTCTTTATTTCAATTAATTTACCAAGCGCAGAAATGATTCATCCTCGTTTTATCAGTCAATTGCGTGCCGCTTTGCTTCGGCATCCGCTCCACAAAGGACGCTTAATGATTGAAATATCTGAATTTGTCTTAAGAAATAATCCTGAACAATCAGCGCACTTTCTTGAACAAATTAAAACACTTGGAATGAATCTCGCACTCGATAATTTTGGAACAGGTTATTCGTCTCTGACCTATCTCGTACGTTATCCATTTGATATGGTTAAACTTGATCGTTCACTTATCTCAATCGACTCTCTTAAGAAGAAAATTGTTCTCAAGTCTATCATTAATATGGCAACAGATCTTAATTTGCAAATTATCGCAGAAGGTGTTGAAAATGAAAAAGAAGCAATCTTCCTCCGTCAAGAAGGTTGTAAATATGTTCAAAGTACACTTGTGACGAAACCGATTGCCATAGAAGAATTAATTACGCTCGTTCAGAGCCATTTCCCTTATAAGATAAAAACATAAGGGATAAAATAACGTGTAAAGTTAAAAAGCTTAGAAAAAACTCTACGCGTGTCCCATTTCAGAAGCAAGATAAGTTGGATCGATACCCATGCGTGTTAAACTTTTATCATACTTGCAGCTTAAATCGCTTTCAAAAAGAAAACTAGGTGATGTAGAACTGATTAGCCACCCATTTGTAGAAATTTCTGCCTCAAGTTGCCCCGCTTTCCATCCAGCATAGCCTAATGCGACCAGTGCATGTTGCGGACCTTGTTCGCAACTGATCGCTTTTAATATATCAATTGTCGCAGTAAAACAGATCTTATCTGCAATAAAAACAGTTTCTTCACAAGCATAATCATCTGAATGAAGGACAAAACCACGCGAAGGATCAACAGGACCACCATAGCGAACTGGAAACTGTTTTATTGGTTCAGAAAGACTTTTTTTTTGGCCACTGTCTATGACTCCCAAATGAAGCAAAAGCTCTGGAAAATCAATATGATGCAATTGATTAAGAATGATGCCCATCGCACCGGCATCAGAATGCGCACAAATATAAATAACAGAACGAATAAAGCGTTTGTCATTCATCCCAGGCATTGCTATGAGTAATTGTCCACCTAAAAAGCCATTACACCGCTTCATTAATCTGTTATTCTCCATAATTTACATGATAAAAGTTTGTTCATTTAGCACACTAGGAAAATAAAACTCCAATGAAAAAAAGTCGTATATTTACAAATTTACAAAATATCGCAACTTTCTTTTATAAAAAGCTTTTAGTTACTTTAAGCTTAACATTCATAGTTTTAGAATTACTTAACATTCCTGTAAATGCTCAAACAGAACAAAAACTCCAGCTTTTCGCAACATCTTGGTATGAATCAGATGGTGGTCGTATCCGATTAGCGATCACTGAACCTTCTCTTTCTGGAATAAGAGAAGGTATTATTGAAATTGTGCTTAAACCAGGATGGAAAACTTACTGGCGTAATCCAGGTAATTCTGGCATGGCACCATTTTTTAATTTCAACCAACAGATTTCTTATGAAATCTTTTATCCTACTCCACAGCTTTTTGAAACAGAAAATGATTGGTCATTAGGTTATAAAGATAAAGTAATATTGCCCTTCAATCTTTCTGGTTCAAGCAAAAATTTAAGTGGTGCTTTCACTCTTGGATTATGTAATAAAATCTGTCTTCCATTTACTGTTAACTTTGATTTTTCGCCATCTGCTCTTAAAAATAAACAGCTTCCTGCTTCCTTCTTAAAAAAGGCGCAAAATTCTTTGCCCCGCATGACCCAGAATGCACTAAAAATAAGTGCTGAAAAAAATAATAGTACCCTTCTTATAAAAATACAAAATAACAACAAAACCACTCCTTCCTCTCTCTTTTTAGATGGAGGAGAAATGCAAATTGGAGCAGCAAGAAAAGTCAGTGATAACGCAGAATATACACTCTTCAGTGCTCCACTCTATTTCACACCAGAAGAAATAAACCAAAAAATTTTTTATACAGTTGCTTTTAAAGATCACGCCTTAAGTGGAACATTCATATTCCATACGCAGCCAACCCCTCTTGCGTCTCCGTGATAAAAGAAAAAGCTCTCAAAAAGCAATTATGCTGGAAAACGTCCATTTTCACGATATTGAGTAATTGCTTTGCGAGCAAGGGCATCTGCGCGTTCATTTTCTGGATGTCCCGCATGCCCTTTTACCCAGTGCCATCTAACTGTATGACAAGAACTAGCATCCTCAAGAGCTTGCCATAGCTCCATATTTTTAACAGGATTTTTTGATGCAGTGCGCCAATTATTCTTTTTCCAATCTTCAATCCACTTAGATATACCGTTACGTACATAAACTGAGTCTGTATAAAGATCGACCAAACAGGGCTCTTTAAGCGCCTTTAATGCACAAATTGCCGCCATGAGTTCCATTTGATTGTTTGTCGTATGGACCTTACCGCCATAAAGCTCCCGTTCATGACCATTCCAGCGTAAAATTGCTCCCCATCCTCCAACTCCAGGATTCCCTGAGCAAGCACCATCTGTATAAATTTCAACGACTTTTTGTTGAGTTGCCATAAAATTTAAAAACCTAATTCACTTAGCGAATTTACATTACTGAAAAAACAAAGCTTGTGCCAATACTCCCATGGATCTTTCTTAATAACAAAGCTATTAGGCGGTGTATTAAACCAATCATATAGACGTGTGAGTAAGAAACGTAGAGATGCACCACGAGCTAATAAGACCATCTTGTCCAATTCTAAAGGGATCAATGGTCTTATTTTTTGATAATTTTCCAATAACTTACGTGCTTTGGTAAGATTATAGGAATGATCAGGCTCAAAGCACCAAGCATTTAAACAGATCGCTAAATCATAAGCAAAAAAGTCATTACAAGCAAAATAGAAATCTATCATCCCAGAAAGACGATGATTCACAAAAAAAACGTTATCATTAAATAAATCTGCATGAATAATGCCTATTGGTAAATTACATGGCCAATTTTCCTGTAAAAAAGCCAATTCCAACTCAATTTTTTGTCCAAATTCTTTTAACAATGCATCTTCTTTGGTTTGACAACGTTGCCACAATACCTTCCAATCCATAACAGAAAGAGTATTTTTACGACTGAGTGTAAAATCCTGTCCTGCTAAATGTAATTGTGCTAACCCCGTCCCCACTTCGCCACAATGATCTATATTGGGCTGGCGGATCCACTCTCCTTCCAGAAAAGTAATAATAGCAGCAGGACGTCCTGCTAGTTCACAGATCATCATTCCATCATTTTGAATAACAGGTTGAGGACAAGGAACTCCACGCTGTCCTAAATGCTGCATCAAGCGACAAAAAAAAGGTAAATCATCTTTTGAAATACGCTTTTCATAAAGTGTTAAAATAAATCGCCCTTGTGTTGTCTCTAACATAAAATTAGAATTTTCAATCCCCTCTTCTATACCTTGATAAGACAAAAGTGATCCTATTGCATAACGTGTTAAAAACACTTTTAAATCATTTGGGTGAATATCTGTATAAACGGCCATTATTCTGCTTTCGTTGTAGACATGTCTGTATTCTGATTTTCATTTTTTGCATTATTTGCTTGACCATTAACGAAAGCCATATCTTGAGACGTTAAAATGACGTCGCGTAATTCGCGACTCACTAAAAATTTTTCCGTTTCTACCACTGTTTCAGCTAATTCTATTGTGACATCATAACGCTCACGAAATGCTGAAATAATTTCATCAATAATAATTTCAGGAGCCGAAGCCCCTGCTGAAAGACTGACTATAGAAAGAGATTTTAGGTTTTCAAAATTAATTTCATCAGCGCGCTGAACTAAAATAGCTTGCCGCGCACCAGACTTTTCGGCAACCTCTACTAAACGTCGTGAATTAGAAGAGTTTGGTGCTCCAACAATCAAAAACAAATCACTCCCCTTTGCCGCTGCTTTAACCGCATCTTGTCGATTCGTTGTAGCATAGCAAATTGATTCAGCCGCTGGTGCTGCTAATGTAGGAAAACGTTGTTGTAATATATCGATAATTCCTGCAGTATCTTCAACAGAAAGCGTTGTTTGTGTAACAAATCCTAATTTATCTGGATCATTGGGTTGATAATGCAAAGCATCTTCTATCGTTTCAATAAGCGTTACAACCCCTTCTTCAAGCTGTCCCATTGTCCCTATCACCTCAGGATGACCAGCATGACCAATCAATATAACATGACGACCATGACGTTGATGTCGTATCGCTTGTTTATGAACTTTCGAGACCAACGGACATGTTGCGTCGAGATAAAACAAATTATAGTATCGTGCTTCTTCTGAAACAGATTTTGGTACACCATGAGCAGAAAAAACAACTGGTTGATTGCGATGTTCTTCTGGAATCTCATTAAGTTCTTCGACAAAAACAGCACCCCGTTGCTGTAATCCCTCAACTACGTAGCGGTTGTGTACAATTTCATGACGAACATATACTGGAACACCATATTTTTTTAATGCAAGCAGAACAATCTGGATAGCACGATCAACCCCTGCACAAAATCCACGTGGACCACAAAGACGTATCGTTAAAGGGGGAAGTCCAGACATAAATCATCCTTAATCTCTATAGTTTTAGCTATATATTCAAACAACCTATTATTATACATGAATAAGCAATGTAAAAAAACGTGCAATATCATCTTTTGCATAAGAACACACTCTATCGTGTTTTCTTACAGCATTTTCTTGAAGAAAAGCTCTTTTAAAATTTGCTCTTTCATTTTACGCAACTAAAGAGCGATAAAATACCAAACAAGAGATTCAATCAAAAGAATTCCAAAGATAGCTGCCAAATAAAGTAACGAAAAGAAAAACGTTTTTTTGGCCATCAAAATAGTTTCATTATGTGTATCAGCTTTCCATAAACGATAGGCAAAATGAATAAAGATAATGCTTAAAATTGTTGAAAAAATACCATAAAAAATTCCGCCAAGACCAGTAAAGCAAGGAGCAGCAGCACACAATGCCATCAAAACAGTATAAAATAAAATCTGTTTTTTTGTTGAATGTTCACCTCGTACATTAGGCATCATAGGGATACCTGCAGCCTCATAATCAAGAGATGAAAATAAAGAAAGAGCCCAAAAGTGAGGGGGGGTCCACATAAAAATGATTAAAAATAATAAAAAGCTATCAATACTCACTGTCCCTGTTGTCACAGCCCATCCAATCATTGGTGGAAAAGCCCCAGAAGCACCACCAATAACAATATTTTGTGGTGTGATACGCTTTAACCAAATTGTATAGATAACGACATAAAAGAAAATCGTAAACGCAAGAAAAAATGCCGCAAACCAATTAATGAAGCTCCCCATAACCAATACCGAGAGCATAGAAAGAACCATGCCAAAAATAAATGCCTTTTGGGAGCTGATTTTACCCATGGGAATAGGACGCTTTTTAGTCCGTTCCATCACAGCATCAATGTCAGCATCATACCACATGTTCAGTGCTCCCGCACCACCGCCACCAGCAGCAATACATAAAATTGCTAAAAAACCATACCACGGATTGATAGGAACAGGCGATACAAGCAAACCAACCAGAGCCGTAAAGACCACAAGAGACATAACACGTGGCTTTAATAATGTGATGTAATCACCAATACCGGATTTTGGTGGCGTTGATTTACCATTCACAACCGATAACTCTTCTGAAACTGACATTCCACTCAAAGCCCTTTTCCATTTCTGTCATTCACAAACCCAATATTATCTGACAAATATTATCTAGCGTATGGAAATAACCCATTAAGACCAATCGTATTTTTGAGAAAATATGAAATATCTCTTTCGCACGTATCCCCTAAAAGTAAATGGAAATATTGGCAATAAAAATACATTTTTTCAATCAACGTTCTCTCCACATTACAAATGTATCATAAAAATATATCATATGAATTAATATATTTGGGTAAATACTGATTTTGTGTTATAGTTTTTTATGGGGAATTCATTTTTTATGTAAATCTATGCACGGTTGTGGGTGTTGAGTCGGATAGGATGTTCTGTGATACTTTATAAATTACTCAAAAAAACTTTTTTTATTGGTGCTGTTCTTTACACACTTTATAGTAGTTTTATCAGTCATGCATTTGCACAAACACCCTATGCACAAGATATCCCTGCTCCGCAAACCTATGGTGCATGGACAAAAGTGTGTTCTCTACCACCAGGTACACCTAACATGCAGTGTGAAGTTGTACAAAACGTTCACACACAAGGGCGTCAAGATATTACCTTGCGCGTTACATTTTATAAACTTCCTCAAAAGCAAGGTGCTTTGATGCGTGTTTTTGTTCCGATTCGCGTTGAATTACGTCCTGGCGTTGGAATTAAAATTGACGATAAAAATATGGGCAGAATGGAATATCGTCGTTGTCTTGGTGATAATTGTGTTGCTGAAGCCTTTCTTAAAGAAGACATATTGCAGCTCTTTTTAAAAGGAAAAATGGCAACCTATTTTATCTTTACAACTCCTGAACAAGGGATTGGAGGTTTTGTTGACCTTCATGGTCTTGGCGACGCCTATGCAACCTTACCGACATGAATGAAATCAATACATTTTAAACAATCAAAATCTCATCGTATATTTTGAAAGATTCTTAAAATTAGATTGATAAAAATCTTCTGAGCCCCCATAAAAATAGGATAATTCTTATGAAATCGCTGATTGATCATTTTGATATTGCTTCCTCTAAAGTGCAATCACTTATACAGGAAACACTTCATCATGCTGATGATGGTGAGCTTTACCTTGAGTACACAGAAAGCGAAGCTCTTTTATTTGATAATGGACAGCTTAAAAACGGCTCATTTCATCAAGATATGGGATTTGGACTACGCGTTGTTGCTGGAGAGGCTACTGGATATGCTCACTCTAGTGAGTTATCAGCTGCTGCACTCAAACGTGCCAGTGAAGCTGCTAAAGCTGTTACCTATAATAATCATGCAGGGACTTATAGCATAGCACCTCAACAAACAAACAAAAGGCTTTATCAACCGCATAATCCCCTTGATGCTCCATCATTTGAAGAAAAAAGTGCTCTTTTGCAAAAAATTGATGCCTATTTACGTGCTAAAAATGATAAATTGCATCAGGTGACTGTTTCTCTTTCCGGCTCGCTACAACATGTTGAAATTTTACGTGCAGATGGTTATTTGGTTCGTGATATTCGTCCCCTTGTGCGACTTTCTATATCTGTGGTCGCAGCTGAAGGCAATCGTCGTGAAAATGGTTTTTATGGATGTGGAGGGAGACAAGCATTTAACCAATTTATTCATGAAGACAATTGGAAAAAAGCCGCGGATGAAGCCTTACGTATGGCTTTAACAAATTTAGAAGCAGAAGCAGCACCTGCTGGATCTTTTGATGTTGTCTTAGCTAACGGATGGCCTGGTGTTATGCTCCATGAAGCCGTAGGTCATGGTTTAGAAGGTGACTTTAACCGTAAAAAAACATCGGCTTTTGCTGGACTTTTAGGACAACAAGTTGCAGCAAAAGGTGTTACAGTTGTTGATGATGGAACAATTCCACAATGCCGTGGCTCTCTCACTGTCGATGATGAGGGGACCCCTTCAGGATATAACGTTCTCATTGAAGATGGAAAACTCGTTGGTTTTATGCAAGACAGACTTAATGCACGGCTTATGGGAGGTAAATCAACTGGAAATGGACGGCGTGAATCTTATGCTTATGCACCAATGCCACGAATGACCAATACAATCATGCTAGGAGGAGATAAAACACCTGAAGAAATCCTTTCTTCACTTAAAAGTGGTATCTATGCTGTTTCATTTGGTGGAGGACAAGTTGATATTACTTCCGGAAAATTCGTCTTTGAATGTACTGAAGCATACCGAGTAGAAAATGGCAAAATTTGTGCACCAATCAAAGGTGCAACTCTTATTGGAAATGGACCGGATGCTATGAAACGTATCACAATGATTGGTAATGATAGTAAACTAGATAATGGTATTGGTATGTGCGGAAAAGCAGGGCAAAATGTCCCTGTTGGTGTTGGTCAACCTCATCTTCGAATCAATAATATGACAATCGGTGGAACTGCGCTTATAGAGGAATAAGCTTGCTCATTCCTTCCCAGTATTGCCTCCTTCTCGTCTATTATGACCATTTTGTGAGGGGGAGATTACAATGAATTGATTTATAAAGATAATCTAGCGTTATTCATATTGTATTAGAACCTTGAATACCGCAAGATTCTCTCATTTTAAATCTGTGTCTGTTGGATCAATCAAAATCATTCGTTTATACGTTACAGGCGGGGAGAGTTATATGGATAAAAACTGTACAAGAAAAGACTAAAGATTCCTCTTATGGGCCGTCTCAAGTACCAAGAGTTTTAAGAAACATTAGGGGATGGCAAATATAACGACGGCACAGGCTTATTCAGACACATCTTTTTCGTAAGATATTAGTCTTTTGTGTGGTTTTTTTGTGTGGGGTAACTTGTCTTTTATATTTCATAATAAAAAAGCTTAAAAGAAAAAAGCACTTTCTACATTCAGTGCTCTTAGCTCAACGAGAAAAAGGTTATTATTATAGATAAATTTTGGAGAAATTTTATAATAATACACAGGTCAACTTTTAAAAAATCTTCATAGTATTAAAAAACTTTCAGGCTAAAGTTTCCAACCTTTCTTTTTTTTCTTTTTGCTCAAAACAGCAACAACTTCGACATGTGGTGACCATAAAAATTGATCAATCGGTATGATTTTTTCTACTGTATACCCCCCTGCAACAAGAAGAGATAAATCACGAGCAAATGTAGTAGGATTACAAGAAATTGCCACAACACGTGATACTGTTGTCTTCGCTAATTCACGTACTTGTTGCTCTGCACCAGCACGGGGAGGATCAAAAACAACACTCTCAAAACATTCAAGTTCCTTTACAGAAAGGGGATGTCGGAAAAGATCACGTTTTTCACAAGTGACCGTTTTTAAACCAGTCGCAAAACGTGCTGCTGTATTTAGATTTCTTAATGCATCTTCATTATTTTCTACTGCATGAACATTCATCTTTTTTGCCATACGCAAGGTAAATGTTCCTACCCCTGAAAACAAATCAACAGCATTCTTTGCTTTTTTTAAATGAGTCAAAATAATATTGCCCATTATATTTTCAGCTTCACAAGTTGCTTGCAGAAAACCACCAGAAGGAAATTCAACACGGACATCTCCAAAGTAAATCTCTGGTTTTTCTCGTTCAACCAAAACTTCACCGTCAACAGATAAACGTATAATCCCATATGAAAGAGCAGCACTGATCATTCTCTGACGAAGTGATTCATGGTGTATAATGCAACCGCTTAAAGCAACATCTAAACCATTTTCAACACATGTTATCGTAACATGAAACCGTTTGGCAGAGCTCTTTAGAAAAGCACAGAGCTCTCTGATATTATGCAACTGAGAAATAAGCTCTGGACGGCTTACTGGGCATTCCTCAAGAGCTACAATCTCATGAGAGAGATAACGGTTAAAACCAACTTTTTGCCCCTGTGGGGTCATGGATGCTGTTAGAGTAATCCGCCGTCGGCTATAAGGTTTACATTCTATTAAAGGCGCAACAACATTATTAAGTCCATACTTTTTAAGCGCCTCAACAACCAATTGTTGTTTCCATACGCGATAAGCATCCATATGCCAATGCTGAAGAGTACACCCTCCACATTCTCCAAAATGCTGACAAAGAGTATCAATGCGTTCTGATGATTTTTCTTTTAATGTTATATATGTTGCATATTTTCCATGAACAGTAATTTCAGCACACTCTCCTGGTAAAGTAAAAGGAACAGAAACGAAGCCGTGAGACGTCTTAGCAATACCATAACCATTTGCTCCGATATGATCGATTATGACATTGTCATTCACTCTTGTTTTTCTCCGAATAGTAAATATTCCACGTTGCCATCACCACCTGTAATAGGGGAAGAAATTAAACCTTTTGCACTCCACCCTGTTTGTGTATTTAACCAAACAAAAAGCGCCTCAGCAGTTTCTTTAGCACTTGATGGACTTAATATTCCTCCCTTACTAAAGTGTTTACGACCAACCTCAAACTGAGGCTTTACCAGTAAAACAGCTTGGGCACCCTTCTTGGCTAAAGACAACACGGGAGGCAACGCAAGTTTGAGCGAAATAAAGCTAACATCTGAAACGATAAGATCAATTTCTCGCCCACCTAAATGTTCCTGTTTAAAATCTCTGACATTCAAGCCTTCTAATAACGTTATAGCACTGTTGCCCAATAAACGTTTATCAAATTGATGATGCCCAACATCAACGGCAATGACATGATCTGCTCCACGCTCTAAGAGAACTTGCGTAAAACCACCTGTTGATGCACCAACATCAATGGCTGTCACTTTGTCCGTTACAATTGGAAATGCATCAAGTGCAGCAATCAATTTTAACGCTGCCCGAGAAACATAATTCTGCGCTGGATCACAAACGGTAATCTCTGCATCATCAAAAACGATTTGCCCAGCTTTAAAAACGATTTCTCCGTTAACTTTAACAGTTTGGCGCATAATTGCATCACGTGCGCGTGAACGTGTCGTAAAAAAGTTTTTTTCAACTAAAAAAATATCGAGTCTTTTTCTGGAAGCCATCTCATACTCGAATTTTCTATCCTGTTCGAATCTCGCGTCCCAAAACAGCAAAAACCGTGTTTAAAATACCCATAGCGTCAAGTCCGACACGTGAAAGAACTTTTTCTAGTGAACCATGATTCAAATATTCATCAGGAAATTTTAGTGTACGAACTTTCAAACCATGCTCTAAGAGCCCTTCTTGCGCTAAAAATTGTAATATGTGCGCTCCAAATCCACCGATTGCCCCTTCTTCAATTGTCACCAATACCTCATGCTCACGTGCCAAACGACGCATCAAATCTTTATCTAAAGGTTTTGCAAACCGTGCATCTGCAACCGTTGTAGACAATTCTTCAGCCTCCAACGCATCAGCAGCTTGCAACACTTCTGACATCCGCGTTCCAAAACAAACCAAAGCGATTCTATTTCCTTCACGCAGAACGCGCCCTTTTCCAATTTCTAATAACTCACCACGTTGCGGTAAATCTATACCAATCCCCTCACCACGCGGATAACGAAAAGAAATTGGTCCCTGATCATAAGCTGCAGCTGTACGCACCATATGCATCAGTTCAAGCTCATCAGAAGGTGCCATAACAACAAACTCAGGAAGAGTGGCCAAAAAAACAATATCAAAACTTCCAGCATGTGTTGCACCATCTGCCCCCACAAAACCTGCTCGGTCAATAGCAAAACGTACCGGTAATTTTTGAATTGATACATCATGAATAATTTGATCATAAGCACGCTGTAAAAAAGTAGAATAAATTGCAACAAAAGGCTTATACCCTTCACAAGCAAGTCCTGCCGCAAAAGTTACGGCATGTTGCTCAGCGATACCAACATCAAACATTTTTTCAGGAAATTTTTTCGCAAAAGAATCAAGGCCTGTCCCTGTTGGCATCGCTGCTGTTATGCCAACAATCTTATCATCATGGCGAGCTTCTTCTATTAAAGCTTTAGAAAATACCTTGGTATAGGGTAGAATATTACTTGATGCTTTTACCTGTTTTCCTGTCGTGACATCAAAACGATTAACACCATGATATTTATCAGACGAGGCCTCTGCAGGTGGATATCCCTTTCCCTTATGGGTTACAACATGCACCAAAACAGGACCATTAGGATATTCACGAACATTTTTAAAAACAGGCAATAAATGCCCCAAATTGTGCCCATCTATGGGGCCAACATAATAAAAGCCAAGCTCATCAAATAAAGTTCCCCCAACCAAAAGGCCACGCGCAAATTCCTCTGAACGACGAGCTTTATCCAAAAAAAACTTTGGCAATTTTTCGCTCAACATCTTTACGCGTTCACGCAAATGACGATAAGAAGGACGAGACACTAATCGTGCAAGATGTGCACTCATAGCACCTGTAGGTGGTGCTATAGACATATCGTTATCATTAAGAACAACAATCAAGCGTGCATTCAAAGCACCAGCGTTGTTCATTGCTTCATAAGCCATGCCCGCAGACATTGCACCATCACCAATGACAGTTATGATATTGCGTCTTGTCTCTGCTTTCAAAGCACTTGCCACTGCCATACCAAGCCCCGCTGAAATAGAAGTAGACGAATGCCCCGCCCCAAATGGATCATACACACTTTCTGAACGTTTTGTAAAACCAGATAATCCGCCCTCTTGACGTAATGTGCGAATTTTTTCTCTACGCCCCGTTAAAATCTTGTGTGGATAGGTTTGATGACCAACATCCCAAATAATCCTATCCTCTGGTGTATCAAAAATATAATGTAATGCAACAGTGAGCTCAACAACACCAAGTCCCGCCCCAAGATGACCACCTGTTACAGAAACCGCATCAATTGTTGCGGTCCGCAACTCATCAGCCAACTGTACCAAATCAGACTCAGGTAATGCCCGCAAATCTTGCGGAAAACAAACACGGTCAAGCAATGGTGTTAAGACCTGAGACAAAAAAAATCCTTTCTATTATCTTAACTCAAGAAAACACAATGATAAAAATATATCTTCTCTACTCTTTTATTTACAGTTTTGCATCTTTTTTACTGAAAAATGCTCTTTTCTATTTGAGATGAGCTATAATTTCCTCATTTAACTTATTTTATAAAAAAGAAATCAATAAAACTTTCTGTTTATAAACTAAGGTTATTGCTTCTCTTAAGTCCCACAATAAATATCCAAAAAGATTTAAATTATTTAGCATCAAGTGGTTCCACTCCTTCTGGAAAACCTTCTTCTGAAAGCTGGATTTTTTCAACTTTAGCTTCAGCAACTCTTAAGAGTTTTTCACAATGCTTTTTAAGCGCTTCACCGCGTTCATAAATATCAATGGATTGTTCCAAAGGCACATCGCCACGTTCCAAATTTTCGACAATAACTTCAAGTTGCTTAAGCGCTTGCTCAAAGCTTAAGGTCGTAATATCCCCCTCTTGTATCTCTTTTTTCATATGAACCTCAAAAAATATCTGTTCTGGATATACGAACTCCAAAACCTTCCAAACCTACATAATGATGCTCTTTAGAAGCATAAACAATAACAGAGCCTATCCCTAAATATTTTAAAATTTGTGATCCTAAACCAATTTTGCGCCATTCTTCTTCGCGTTCAATCGCCTGCACATGGTTTTCTGAACTGTTTCTTGTCATGTTTTGAATACCAACAGTTGATTGTATAACAGATCCTTCACGCAAATAAATAAATACGCCACGTTTTTCTTTTTCCATCATACGCCGCATCATCACCATAATATCTGAAGTTTGACAAAAAACGTCACTTATAATGTTTTCATGATGTAAATGCACAGGAATATTCTCACCCTCACGGACATCACCAAAAACAATTGCAATATGCTGAACGACTTCCCAAGGGAGTTGATAACTTTGAACAATAGCGGGACCTACGAATGTTTCAATAGGCATTTCTCCAACATGCTTGATCAATATTTCCTTACGTTGGCGGTAAGCAATTAAATCTGCAACCGTTATAATATGCAACCGATGTTCTTGCGCAAATTTCATAATCTGATCGCCATGTTTAACGCTTCCATCATCATTAACTAACTCACCGATAACACCAACCGGCGGCAAATTAGCTAATTTACATAAATCAACAGCAGCCTCCGTGTGACCTGAACGCATGAGCACTCCCCCTTCATGCGCAATTAAAGGAAAAACATGCCCTGGACGAACAAAATCATCCGCACTTGCATTTGAATTCGCAAGATTACGTACAGCTAATGTACGGTCATGCGCTGAAATTCCTGTTGTTATGCCGTGTTTAAAATCAACAGTAACCGTAAATTGCGTCCCATGTGCAGAGTTATTATCTGGTATCATAGGAGAAAGATTAAACCGTTTTGCTTCTTTTTTTGGCATAGGTGTGCACACAATACCTGTTGTGTGACGAAGAATAAACGCCATCTTTTCTTCTGTACAATGCGCTGCAGCAACAGTTAAATCACCCTCATTTTCACGGTCATCATCATCTGTCACCACAACAATTTCACCGCGTTCAAAAGCTTTAAGTGCAGAAACAATTTTTTTTTCATCATACGCCATTGTTCACCTTTTCAATCACCCAACTTGACCGCGATGTCTTAGATAATGGTCAGCAATAGCACAAGCAACCATCGCTTCACCAACAGGAACGGCACGAATCCCAACACATGGATCATGACGTCCCTTTGTTATAACGTCTATATCATGACCATCAACATCAATGGAACGACGAGGTGTTAAAATTGATGAAGTAGGCTTTACAGCAAAACGCGCAACAATTGGCTGTCCACTCGATATTCCCCCTAAAATACCACCAGCATGATTGGATAAAAAAAGCGGTTTTCCATCATTTCCCATTCGCATTTCATCGGCATTTTCTTCTCCCCTCAAGCGGGCTGCCGCAAAACCATCACCAATTTCCACACCTTTTACCGCATTAATCGACATAAGTAACGAGGTAATATCTTGATCAAGCTTTGCGTAAATAGGGGCTCCTAAACCTGCCGGAACATTTTCTGCAACGATCTCAACAACCGCACCAACAGATGTCCCCTCTTTACGGAGTTTACTGATATAGTCACTAAAAATGTGAACCATCTCTGCATCAGCTGTAAAAAAAGGATTATTATTAACCTCTGACCAATCCCAACGATCACGATTAATATTATGAGGACCAATTGCTATCACTGCTCCTCGTACAATCAAACCAGGAACGATTTTACGAGCAAATGCACCTGCTGCAACACGTGCTGCCGTCTCCCGTGCCGAAGTACGTCCCCCGCCTCGAAAATCACGAATGCCATATTTAATATCATAAGTATAATCCGCATGTCCTGGACGATACTGATGAGCAATTGCTCCATAATCTTGAGAGCGTTGATCTGTGTTTCGAATCAACAGAGAAATTGGTGTACCTGTTGTCACCAATGTCGTTCCATCGTCTTGAACAACAACTCCTGAAAGGACCTCTACTTCATCTGGTTCTCGGCGCTGCGTTGTGTATTTTGATTGTCCTGGCTTGCGTTTATCAAGATAAGCTTGAACTTCTGCAAGAGTAAAAATAATTCCAGGTGGACAACCATCAATGACACAACCAAGAGCAGCACCATGACTTTCACCCCATGTTGTTACACGAAACAAATGACCAAATGTATTATGCGACATGAAAAAAGATCCATTTCTCTGTCAAATATATACAACGATAACGTATGTTGTGTGCTATACACAAAACAGCTCTTTTCTCCCAAATACTCTTGGACACCTTAAATTTGGTCAAATTACTGCTGTCTAATAAAATCTTATAAACCAAACTTTATTCTTTAACGACAGAAATGTCTGGGGCATCAACTGCCTTCATACCTATGATATTATAACCCGAATCGACATGATGGACTTCACCGGTAACAGAACGAGACAAATCTGAAAGAAAATAAAGTGCAGAATCACCAACCTCTTCAATTGTTACCGTACGACGTAATGGAGCATTATATTCATTCCATTTTAAAATATAACGAAAATCACCAATACCAGAAGCCGCTAACGTTTTAATTGGTCCAGCAGATATAGCATTAACACGAATATTTTGGGGACCTAAATCTACCGCTAAATATTTCACGCTCGCTTCAAGAGCGGCTTTGGCAACCCCCATTACATTATAATTGGGAACAACCTTTTCTGCACCATAATAGGTTAGTGTCAAGATTGAACCACCATCTGGCATCAATTTTTCTGCACGCTTCGTTAGAGCTGTTAGGGAATAAACGGAAATATTCATGGTCATCATAAAATTTGATTCGCTGATATCAATATAACGACCACTTAATTCATCTTTATCAGAAAAACCAATAGCATGAACTAAAAAATCAAGTTTTCCCCATTTCTTCTCTATTTCTCTAAAGACCGTATCAATAGAGACACTGTCAGAAACATCACAATGTCCACAAACAAATCCCTTTAATTCTTCAGCCAAAGGCTCGACACGCTTTTTCATTGCTTCACCCTGATAGGTAAAAGCAAGCTCTGCCCCTGCGCTACTTGCCGCTTTAGCGATTCCCCAAGCGATGGAGCGATTATTGGCCAACCCCAAAATTAAACCACGCTTACCGTACAATAAACCATTACCCTTAGCCATCAGCACTGCCCCATTGTTACTTAAAATTAGTATTATTCACCTGCCTATGACACAGGTCAACTTTTTCTTCAAGCAATTGGTTTAAAATCAAACAAAAACTACGCTTTTATATATAAAATTTTTAAAATTAATCTTGTTGCATTTGCAAAAACTGTTCTAGTGCGGCGGCATTTTCATCTCCCGGCAACATAATGCGAACATGCACATAAAGATCATCTCTTGTACCATTTTTTAAACGAAGCCCTTTCCCTTTCAACCGTAAAACGCGATCAGAACTTGACCACGCAGGAATCGTTAAAACCACACGCCCCTCCAACGTCTCAACTTCTTCTTTTGCTCCCAAAACAGCATGTTTGAGAGAAACTGGTAAATCAAGATGGAGTGCTCTTCCTTCAACCCGAAAACGAGGATGTTTTTGAATCTGAATGGTTATTAACGCATCTCCTGCTTGCCCGTGAGGTACCTCTTCTCCCTGACCTTTTAAACGAATAGTCTGTCCGTCTTCAATATAATCTGGCAGTTTAATTTTTAACTTTTTTCCATTTGGAAAAACAGCTTCCACCTTTTCTGCGCCAACCATCTGCTCTAATGTTATGGCAAGATTAGCACGAACATGTGCTCCTTGTTGGGGACGGTTATAGTGTGTAGAATTCGAAAAGCTACCTCCTCCTCCAAACAGATCCCGAAAAATATCACTCGCATCAAAACTTGCACCACCTGAAGAGGAAAAATCAAATCCCTTTGCTCTTCCTGAAAAGGGATTTTGTTTATTGCTAAAATTTTCACCAGCACCATAGGCTTGATAAAGCGGTTTTCCTTCCATATCAATTTCACCGCGGTCAAATTGTGCCTTTTTATCTTTATCACCTATAATTTCATAGGCTTGATTAATTTCAGCAAATTTCTCTTTAGCCTTTGTATCATCTTTATTATGGTCTGGATGATATTTCTTCGCTAATCTTCTAAATGCCGATTTAATCTCTTGCGATTTTGCGGTACGTGCCACACCCAGAATCGTGTAGGGATCACGCATATTGCCCTCTTTTCAATTTCTTCGTTTTCAAAATATCAACTGATACGTTGTTCAATATCCCTTATAGCTTCATCAGTCTATTCTAAAGAATAATTTCTTCTTTTCTCTTTATATGTCTATCAATAAACTAAAATACCAGATAAAATGAGATATTTATTTAATATAGCTCCTTGTAGTCTATGCTAAAGTAAAAATAATTAAACTACCATAGAAATACACGATAGCATTGGCTTTTTGAAAATAAGAAAAAATGGTACTGTGACTTCTTGATGATAAAGTAAATGAGAAAATGCCTCACCCATGCTCACTGATATTTGGAGAAACTATGAGCAAAAAAATACCAACAGATGATCATTTTATGCAAATGCAAAAACCTTTTGAACTTTTCGCAAAGTGGCTTGAAGAGGCAACGATAAGTGAAATAAATGATCCGAATGCTATGGCATTAGCAACAGTTGACGAAACAGGACTCCCTAATGTTCGTATGGTTCTCCTCAAAGACTACAGTCCCCAAGGATTCGTCTTCTATACCAATTATGAAAGCTGTAAAGGACAAGAAATTTTAAAATCAATGAAAGCATCCTTAGGTTTTCATTGGAAATCACTCCGTCGTCAAGTCAGAATTAGAGGAATCGTTGAAAAAGTAAGTCAACAGGAAGCCGATGCCTATTTCCAATCGCGACCACGTGGTAGTCGAATTGGTGCATGGGCCTCTAAACAATCTCAACCTTTAGACAATCGTTTTGTGCTCGAAAAAGCAATTGCTCAATATACTGCGCGTTATGCTCTAGGCAATATTCCACGACCACCTTATTGGTCTGGGTTTCGTGTTAAACCCCTTTCTATAGAGTTCTGGTGCGATCGCCCATTTCGTTTACATGATCGTTTGCTTTTTACACGGGATTGTGTTGAACACAGCGATTGGAAAAGACAAAAACTTTATCCCTAATCCTTCAAACTTCATCGTTATGAAGATTTTTTCTTCGCAACAATTAAACAAATATTTTTTATTCGAAAAATTCTAAAAGAAGATGATTTATTTTATTTAAATAGAAGAATTTTATTTTCACTGTAAAGGTTAATTGGTGATATTTTCTACTGTATTGCTTAAAAATAGATTAGCAACAAGCTTATTAAAAAAAAAACATACTGTATTCAGTAGAAACTATGATTTTAGCTAACTTATTTTTAGACCGCAGGATAAAATATCATCCATATACCCCCACATACTAAACCAGCAAAAATCACAAAACCAATAAGCGAATTAGATTTGAAAAGCCTGAGGCATTGTGAACTGTCATCTATATCAATGACTTTAATTTGAATAAACATATGGATACTTGCCACAAAAATCCCCAAAAAACTAAGAACAGGAACTCCAGCTAAATAAAATGCTAGACTAACGAACATCACAAAACCACCATACAAAAATACTAAAGCACGCTTGGTTGCTTTACCAAAAAGAAGAGCCGTAGAACGGACACCAACAGTAATGTCATCTTCTTTATCTTGATGTGCGTAGATTGTATCATATCCTATGGTCCACAAAATTGATCCCACATAAAGCAAGATTGGTGCCCAGCTTAAACTTCCAAAGACAACAGCCCACCCCATTAATGCCCCCCAATTAAATGCAACGCCTAAAAAAAACTGCGGCCAATATGTTACGCGTTTCATAAAAGGATAAAATGCAACAGCTATCAATGACGAAATACCTAGAAAAAAACTAAACCTATTAAATTGTGATAAAACGACTAAACCAACAAAACATTGCACAAGAATAAAAACTCTCGCTTGAAACCGACTCACATGACCTGTTGGCAATGGGCGAGAACGTGTCCTTTCTACCTGAGCATCAATTTTATGGTCAATAAGATCATTCCAAGTACATCCTGCCCCTCGCATAGCAATAGACCCCAGAAAAAAAAGAAAAAGATACCAAACCCAATGAAGAAACATTGATAAAAGAGTATCGTAATGCATGTTATAAGAGAAAAAAGCCATTGTTGTTGACCAAAAACAAGGCCACATCAACAATTGCCAACCGATAGGTCGATCCCAACGCGCCAATTGCGCATAAAACCATAAAGAACGGGGAAGGAAGCTGTAGACCCATTGTTTGGAAGATGCATCCATAACCCGTCCTTGGCTATCATAGGACTGAACATGCGCGATATTTTTATTTTTTTTCATCAAATGATTTACCTTTGGTCTTGCGATAGAGACATTTCATTCTTATGAGAAGGGGATGAGATTAATTATCTTTTATGAGAGGAGCAAGCAATGAATATTCTTCTTATTGGCTCAGGTGGACGAGAACATGCTTTAGCATGGAAAATAGCAGCATCACCACTGCTAACAAAGTTATATTGTGCTCCTGGAAATCCTGCAACAACAGAATTTGGTGAAAATATTAATTTAAACATTGATGACCATCCCCTTGTTATTGATTTTTGTAAGGCACATTCTATTGATCTTGTAATTGTAGGACCAGAAGCACCCTTGGTGGCGGGTATAACAGACTCTCTTAATAGCGCTAACATCTGTGTATTTGGTCCTACTCAAAAAGCTGCTCAACTAGAAGGTTCAAAAGCCTTTACAAAAGATTTATGTCGGAAGAATAACATTCCTACAGGAAGTTACCAATGCTTTAATGATGCCTCTAAAGCTAAAGCTTACATTCAGCAACAAGGTGTTCCCATTGTTATTAAAGCTGATGGCTTAGCAGCTGGCAAAGGTGTCGTGGTTGCAACAACTATGGAAGAAGCGTTTAACGCAGTTGATGCCTGCTTCAAAAGTACATTTGGAGATGCAGGAAACAAAATTGTTGTAGAATCTTTTCTTGAAGGTGAAGAAGCAAGCTTCTTCTGCCTTTGTGATGGTAAAGTTGCTCTTCCTTTTGGATCTGCTCAAGATCATAAACGTGTAGGTGATGGGGATACTGGAGCAAACACCGGTGGTATGGGTGCTTATTCACCAGCGCCCATCATGACCCAAGAAATAGTGAATCGTACTCTCAAAGAAATTGTTGAACCAGCTTTAAAAAGCATGAAAGAAATGGGCGCCCCCTTTAAAGGTATTCTCTTCGTCGGATTAATGATAACGCAAAAAGGACCCGAATTAATTGAATTTAACGTACGATTCGGTGATCCTGAATGTCAAGTTTTAATGATGCGCCTCAAAGATGATATTTTGCCAATTTTTCTTGCTGCATCTCAAGGAAAACTTGAAAATAAGCCTCTTCGGTGGTCTGAAAAAACAGCTCTCACCGTTGTTATGGCTGCTAGTGGTTATCCAGACTCTCCCCAAAAAGGTACTGTTATCCGTAACGTTGATCAAGTAAACACTCTTCCCGATGTGAAAGTTTTTCAAGCTGGTACAGTGTTGCGTGATGGAGAACTCATTGCAAATGGTGGACGTGTACTCAATATAACTGCAACAGGAAAAACGATTACGCATGCACAAAAACGTGCTTATGAAGCTGTTGATTGTATTGATTGGCCAGAAGGTTTTGTTCGTCGAGATATCGGATGGAGAGCCGTTGCGCGAGAAAATTAAATCCTTTGAATATTCTTTTTTTACGATTTTCTTATTTTATATAAGAGCATGATACAAAAATTTTCTCACTGTTTTACGTTGACCATAACTTTGAAAAAATAAGTGTGCTTTCCTTTGAACAATCAAATATTGTAAATAGGATATCTACTCATGATAAAATAGGAAAATTTTCTGAATCTGAAGATGTAATATAAAATAATCATTTTACTGTTGTCTTTACTTTAAACGCATTTTCTCATCATTTTTATAAACACTTTCTTTCTTATAAAATCCTGAGGAAAAACGTATATACTATCATTCCTTTTATTTATCGCGTTTTTAGTGAAATTCCGCTTTTACGAAAAATAAAATGCCCAAAAAAGATAGTTATGTTATTCACATACAAATTCTTAAACAATATCTCTCATGCTTATCATTCCCATTTTACGACACTACCTGCAAATAGTATAAATCCATTCTGCCAGCTTTCTGGAATAAAAATAAAAACCTATACCATCATTGTATTTTCCAATTCTCAATATTACGATAACCCTTTCTATCTAAATGATTTTGATTATAAAAGAGAGATGAAATAAGAATATTCTGCAATATTCAAAGCTTTCATTCAACATGGAGAAATGATTTATAAAAAAAAATTCAAAAACACTTCCAGTAATCTTCTGGTGTTTTTAATAATGTGGCAAAAACCCAAAATTATACCGCAAAAAAACAGTTTCTATTGTTATGAAAACCGTTTTTACCTCTCTGAAAAAAGCGTTTTATATCATCGATTCCTGCTGCCAATGTATGGTGTCAAAAAACTCTCATTTACAATCATTGACTTTCTCTTTGTTTTCAAGAACCAAAAGTCACACCAAATCCCGTCTGTAAAGGTCTGAATTCTCATTAAGCGGGTTCCTCTTGCTTCCCACTCCTATGCTGCACTTACACAAATACCTACAAGCAAACTTAAGAATATTTGCCATATCTTCTAAAACACTTCATGTGTGAAGTTTACACGCCTTATATTACCGCTCCAAACAACGATGTTTTTCAGCACAACAAGATAAATGCTGACGGTAGTACAAAAATGAATACATGTTAATTTACTGGAGTGCAATTCGATTCGCAATCACCAAACGCAAGCCTAACGGATTGCTATAACGAAGTAAAAAATGCTTTTGTTTAGAATGTGCTGTTGTACCAAAAAATCGATGTAAATCAGAACGATCTTTTACAACCAGAATGCGATTATCTTCATTGATCATAAGCATGGGAAGGCCATAAGTATCCGCCCATAACCGCCAATCCAGAAGAACATTATTCAAATCTCTGGAAACCAAAAGCGGTATACAAGCTTCCTCATCGGCATGAAGTAATTCTAATGAAACAGCTCTTTCTCCTGAACGCGTTTTTACGGTACGTGCTGCAATTCCTTGAAAATGATAAGGGGGTATTAAATGCGATAAGCTTGAAGGCATATCCGTTTTAAAAGAAACACCACGCTCATTTAACGAACAAATAACCTGATTACCCGTTTTGGATGAAAAATATGTCGTCGTTTGTGGCAAATGGCACGGATCTAACCGAAATTCAAGCACCGCTTTTGCCTGATTAAAGCATTGATTAGCCATATACATTATCCCAATTTATCTTAAATAACATACACCCTTTAGCAGCTTTTTCTCATTGGATTATTAAAAGTTTGAATAAAAAACAACTGGTTTCTTTTTTGGTTATTAAAATCTAAACAAAAATGCATGATCACCATTCTTGAATTATAATACTTTTCCAGGATTCATTATCCCTAAAGGATCGAGTGTTTTTTTAATCCCTTGCATAATATCCAATGCGACAGGCGATTTAAAAGAACGAAGTTCTTCGCGCTTAAGCTGACCAATTCCATGCTCAGCAGAAAATGCACCTCTATAGTCCACCACTAAACTATGAATGCGATGATTCATTGTTGACCATAACTGCAAAAACACTGTCGTATCAGCTCCTACAGGTTGTGTAATATTATAATGTAAATTTCCATCGCCCATGTGTCCAAAACAAATCACCTGTGCTCCTGGAGCAATATCTTCAACAATGAGCGCTGCCTCAGCAATAAAATCAGGAATAGAAGCAAGTGGGATTGCAATATCATGCTTAATGGACCCTCCTGCTAACTTTTGTGCTGATGATATACTTTCTCGTAATTGCCAAAAAAAATCTTGCTGTTTTAAAGATTGCGCAACAACTGCATCTTCTATCACCGCGTTCTTTAAAGCTTCTTCTAAAATAGTACTCAATACCGATAACGCCTCATCATTGCCTTGCAACGATGAAATGTTCATTAATACATACCATTCATGTTTCCGCTGAAGAGGAGGCTTCTCACACATCTTATAATCTAAAGCCATTTGCAAACTGGGATTTCCCATGAGCTCAAAACCTGTCAACATCCCTCCTCCATATTCTTGAGCCAGAGATAAAAACTCTAAGGCCTTCGCCGGACTATATAATCCCACCAAAGCAACAGCTTTTCCTTTTATTTTTGGAAACATCTTCAAAACGGCTGCGGTTATAACTCCCAATGTGCCTTCTGCACCAATAAAAAGATCTTTTAAATCATAACCGCTATTGTCTTTTTTAACAAAACGCAAATCATCTAAAATACGCCCATCCGGTAAAACAACTTCTAAACCAAGACAAAGATCACGCATATTGCCATAAGCTAAAACAGCTGTCCCTCCAGCATTCGACGAAAGATTTCCTCCTACTTGGCAAGAACCTTCAGATGCCAAAGAAAGAGGGAAAAAACGACCTGATTCATCCACTTTTTTCTGTAAATCCTGTAAAATAACACCAGCCTCTACAACAACAAAATTTCCCTCAAGATTTATAGCTCTAATCTTATTTAATCGCTCCATGGATAAAAGAACGCTCCCTCCTCCTTCATCTGGTTGTTGTCCCCCCACAAGCCCTGTATTTCCACCCTGTGGCACAATCGGTGTGCGCGTTTTGCTCGCTAACTGCATAATCGATGAGACCTCTGCGCAAGAAGATGGACGTAAAAGTAAAGGTGTTTTTCCATGAAAAAGCCCACGCTCTTCAAGCAAATACGGTGCAATCAAAGCTTGATCCGTTATAGCATGCTTAGCACCAACAATTTCCCTAAACCCTTCAATTAATTCCTGCTCCATGTTCATTTCTCCTTTGGAGCCGCAGCCCGTATAAGACGATCATTGATAGCCTCTCCTAATCCGTATGATGGAATAGGTTCTACTGCGATACATCTCACTTTAAATGAATCTAATTCCTTCATATATTGAAATAAATGAGAGGCTGCCTCTTCCAACTTTCCATCTTCGCTAAGGTTTAAAATAGAAACGGCATTTTCAGCCCCCATAACACGCTTTGAACCAAATGCTAAAAGCGCTTCACCATTTTCCACCTTTTCTACATTCAAACGAACCGTAGCATTGGGAGCATAATGTGATTTTAACATCCCAGGAGCTTCAATCGCCGCCCTTTGATCTATCCGTTTTAAAGGCTTCCCCACAACCTCTTCAATTTCATCAGCCGCAAGCCCCCCTGGACGCAAAAGATAAATATTTTCACCACAAATTTTAATAATCGTTGATTCCAGCCCTATTTTAGCAGGCCCTCCGTCCAATATCAAAGGAACAGATTCCCCCAAAGATGCAAAAACAGCCTCAGCTGAAGTAGGGCTAAGACGTCCCGATTGATTCGCACTAGGAGCAGCAAGTGGACGGCCAAAATGTTGTACCACTTCCGCAAAACGACTGTCTGGAAAACGAACAGCCAAGGTATTCAAACCAGAGGTTGTTAAAGGATGGATATTATGCTGTTCCTTTAAAGGCAAAACCAATGTCAAAGGCCCTGGCCAAAATTCCTCTATTAATTGGCGTGAAAGAAAGTCAATTTTAACATAACGTTCCGCCATTTCGATGCCGCTAACATGCGCAATAAGAGGATTAATTTGTGGACGACCCTTTGTAGAGTAAATAGAAGAAATTGCCCTCCCATTGGTTGCATCGCCCGCTAATCCATAAACAGTTTCTGTTGGTAACGCTACTAACTTCCCTTGTTCAAGAAGCGCTATTGCCTCTCTTATCGAAGCACTATCGAGTGGTAGAATCGTCATGACACATCATTTCTATAACACTCTTTTAGTGATATTATGCTCTTTTTTATTCATATATCACATTGATTTATATGTTTTTTTAAAGTATGGGGTTCATAAATAAAGGTTAGGGAATAGGATTTTCCAATATTCTTCTACAAAACATATCTTATTCTTCTAACTTTCTCTAATAATTTTTTGAATTTTGCTAAGTTCTCTTGTGAAAAGCTATTGTTGAAACTCTTGACATAGACTTAACGTGCAGTACATTGTACTACAATTGAATAGGGGATTTAGAAATGGGAAAAATTCAAGCCCGCATACCTGATCAAGTTCAAGAAATTGCAAGTGCAGTTATTAAGTCTACGGGTTTAACTGTATCGGATGCAGTACGCATGTTTATGACCCGCATTGCTAGAGATCGAACATTACCGCTTGGATCTTTCAACCAAATCCGGAAACATTACGAGCTATCGAGGATGCCGAAATGGGATGCGTCGAACGTACATCATTAGACAGCTTAAGGACCATGATACGCGAAGATAGAACCGAAATGCGTAAATCTGAAAAGAAAACCTAAGCTTGCTATATTGTCTATACGCGTTCATTCCGGTCTGACCTTAAACGTGAAAGCAAAGGTAGGTATGCTAATACACTAGAGAAGGATTTGCTGCTTGTGGTCAAAGCGTTAGCGGAGAATGAACCGCTAAAAGCGCATTGGAGAGATCATGCGCTAACAGGTCAATGGCGCAATTGTCGTGATTGTCATATCAAGCCAGATTTAGTTTTGATCTATCGAAAGCCGAATACCAAAACACTAGGGCTCTTACGACTTGGTTTGCATTCTGAACTACGCTTATGATTGGATCTCCAATTCATAGTAAAAAGAATTTTTCGAAGTTTTTGCTTGTATGACAGTTTTTCTAATTCTTTGAGAACCACTGCTTCAAATGAGCGAAGATGTTGTCTATCGCATCCATGAGGCGTGCAAAATCAAGAATAAGCAAAAAAAGAAAAAATGCTATCCACTTCATCAAGCGAGACATCATTTTCACGCTTTGATAGGTGATAATCATTTCTTGAAGCATTTCTTTTTCTGATTCTGTAAGCTCTGTGTGTTTTTTGGATTTTTTTCTAACCATGTTTCCACCCACACAAGCGTTCACCTAGATTATTGTGCTTTAAGATCTCTCTTGCTAAATTGGAACTGATGGCGTTCAGATCTTTCTTGTCTAAATAAATTGGCAACCAGCCAACACAAGAAGAAGCATATTTATTTGTCGTGCAACCAGTCAGAGAGAGCAGCACGCATATCAGCATCACTTTTTTGATTAACTTCACTTTCCACCTCCAGCCGTGTTGTGGCTGCTTTTAAAGCTTTTTCTGTTTGCTTTTGTTGCTCTGCTTTTTTCCCAAAAGTAAAAGCTCTTGCTAAGGTAATAAAAAAGCCGCTAAAGCCGCACCTGTTACCATCAAGTTTCTTTTCATCCATAAGATCATAGGCGGTACTCCTGAAAGCGTTTAGCTACAAAGAAAATACCAGTACATGCGGCTAAAACCATAATGGCGGCTAAAGCCCATTGAATGGGGCCATTGCCCACTAAAAATCCACCAAGCCCAGAAAAAGAACCAATAATCGGTGCCAATGCTTCTGCTTTGAAAACCCCCGTTGGTGCTTGCGTTTCTACTGTTTGATAATTGGAAGAAACATAAGCCCCTTTCGCCCATAGCCCTGCCTCTTCTACACGCCGGTGTACAAGACCTTGTAAACGTTTGCCTCCCGCTTTGGTCCATTTCTGCAATTCGGTTGGTACAGATTCATAATCCCCCGATTAAGCCTTTTAAGTAGTGTTCTATAGCCTTCTTGAGAGCTTAACGTGCTGCCTATGATTTTCATGGCAAGATCTGGATATTGCGTGAGTGCTTGTGCATCTTCATCGCTATACCCTTTAGAGCGTAAAAATTGCAAAGTTTGTTTATGTTGTGCGCGTTCCTTGTTGCCCTGCCGCATAAGGATAGATGCATTTGAAAAACTTTCTTGTGGTGTCTTTCCTAACGCAAGCCCTGCAAAAAAATCCATTAAATGCTCGGAAAATTCTGATTTTCTAAAACGCTCCCATAAGCTACTTGGATTTGCTCCTGTCTGAACAAAGTTATCAAGTGACTTGATATAATCTGTTTTTTGTTCAAGATCACCACTTGCTTTTAAATGCTCCTCTTCTGGTAAGTGTGCATTCAAATGTTTTTCTTCTCCTATAGGTGCATCAAAAAGCTTTTCCTCATCATTTCCAGAATCGTTTTTCAAAGAGTTTTCCGCTATAGATTTCTCATTAAGTTGAGCAATATAATCCATCACATCTTTTTGCTGTCGCCCAGCTTCATCCCCACTAGACTGATCAATGTTCCCAACAAGTGGAGATTGAGGAATCATTGATGCAACACCTCTCTGCTCTGAAAAGTCATGTTTTTGTTGCTCTGGTACCTCTTGTATCTTAACAGTATCCTTTGAAACATCCGGCAATGGAGGCATTTGGCGTTTTAAATCATCCATAGACATAATCAATTCTGCTGGCGTTTTTTCCCAGCTTGTTCTGTCCCTGCTTGAGAACCGCGAATAAGCTCTGTAAGACTCAATTTTTGCGGAGTATTATCCCCATTGCTCGCATCAAAAGGGTCTGTGCGACAAGCAGCCCGTTCTAAAAAACTTGGCTTGTATCGTCCTTCCAACGGCGTGCTTGGAGGCATCGAGCGTTATTGCAATAAATATCTAGGTAACTGCGGTATAACCTGATACATTAAAGGACGCAAAAATTTTGGATCAAACAACTTTAAAAGAGAATTTGTGTTTTCTTGTTCCATCACTGCACCCTTTCCATCTCACAGCCACGCTTGCTATAATCTACATGCAAAAAACCTATCGCCTTATGCAAGAAAACAGCTTCAGGTTTTGACTTCAAAACATCTTGTGCCATCACCCCGCGATAATGCTCTGGATAGCCCCTGTAGTTATACTCATAGAGTTTGTATCCATCTCGCTGCCCTACTCGTACGATATTTTCTTTCGCTCTGATGTTGCTAAGCCCAGCAAAAGTACCAAGGATAGTTCCAACATTTCCAACAATCTCCTACGGATTAGTTTTTTTTATATAACAAAATATTGATTTATAATAATAATCTAGCGTTATTTATATTGAATTAGCCTCCCGAATAACGTAGGATTCTCTCATTTCAAATCTGTTTATCTTGAATCAATCAAAATCACTTGCTTGCACATCATAAGCGGGGCTGATGTGTGGGTAAAAACTATAGAAGAAAGGAGTAAAAATGATTCTTATGAATCGTCTTAAGAGCCAAGGGCTGTAGCAACACCCACGAGCTGGTTTTGTACACTTTCAAAAATGATATCTTTACCTTCTCCCAAGGTGATATTCCCGCTCTGCTCACCATTTGCATAAACAGGATTGGTCCCAGCGATAATATCAGCGCCAACACCATGAATGCTGCCTTATTTAAAGTGCCACCCGCTTGAATAAAGAAGGAGACGGCTTTGATCCCCTACTTCATTCGTGATTTTATCCAACGACCTTTTAACGATGGGGAGGACGCTTTGGTGATCACTTTTGTAAAGCTTTTTGCTTTTGCTGACGTTTTCTTTCATCCTCAAAATGCGTTAGTAAAGCCCGTTCCTGTTTCGTTTTGTTGGTCACACCAAAGGTGTCATTGTCCATAAATTGCTGATATCCTGCTATCATTAAATTGCTTAGGAATGAGCCACTTTTGGGAGGTTGTGTAAAATAGAGCCCTTTTGAATCTTGCAATTTATACCGGAAACCTGCTTTTTTCATGCACTCATAAACTGAGGCAAATTCACTCGCATACGAATTCATATCACTAGAAGAAGCATAAACCGGTTTCCAACCACATTTTGATAAGGATTGTTGGATCATCGCTTTATCGACACCTGGTTTTTCCCATAATGCTAAAGTTGATGGAGGAGGTTGGTTAACACATCCAGCTGTATTTAAGAGAGCTATGCAACTCAATAGTTTTAAGATTTTCTTCATTTTTCCCCTCTTTCAATGGATTTATTTACTATAAAAAAGCTCATAAGCCTGTTGATATTTTCTGTCACCGCTGCTTAAAACAACGGTGAACAATATTGAGATGTTAGATTGAGAAAACAATCGCGCCATTCCAAGCAAAGGCAAGGATGGCAGATTGTTGATCATCACAAACAGCAAAACTTAAGGATAGCATTCATATTGTTCTGGATGCTTTTTACAAAACGGGCTGTTCAAGCGCTTCTTGACACTGCGCTGTGGTATGACAGCACCTGGACGACAAATGGGAAGATCCTCGGCTTTATGATTTACACACCAAGTTCCCCCTCCCACTTTATCACGAAAACCTGATTGAATCATACAAGCTTCTATGGTTGCTATTGCATTGTAGCTGAGCTTTCTGCTTTCTGGATCAGTATCATAAGGGGTTGGCATTCCACATTCTAATAATGCTTTTCCTATTTCAGTAAAATCTGCTCCTGGCTTCTCCCAAGCAGTCAAGTATCCTGAAGGAGGCTTATTAAACTGACATCCAGCGATACTGAATAGAGTTACAGCACTTAATAATTTTAAGGTTTGTTTCATTTTTTACTCCATGATTTACTTGAAGGAACTTGTTCACGATGAGATGAGCCATAACGCACGTTACACTTATCGCCCGCGTCTCCAAGACAGGTATGGGGATTTATGGGATCTGAGAACATATTCCATGTTTCTTTCCACCAGTTACTACCAGCAGGTATTGTCTCGTAAGTATAAGTATAGCCATTGCCGCCAATCCATCGGCTTACAAAGTCATATCTATTCCCATCAAAACCAATAGTGGTTTGTTTGCCATCACTCACATAACCTAACAGACCGGATGCAACTAAAGCATTAAAGGCGGGTCCATAGAAATTGATATTCGTGTTGTCGGCTATACCGTGCACACCTTCTTGTTTGAAAGAATTCAGCATATTCCCCAATGTCATGGTACCACGGCTATGTCCATAAAGTTCTAACCCTGTAATACCATGGCTATACACCAAATCTTTTGCTTCTTGTGTTGAATTGGTCAAACCCCAAAAGTTATTTTCCATAAACTTCTGATAGCCCGCGACCAAAAGTTCTGAGATAGCAGAATCGGCTTCTGGGAACACCACAAAATAAAGCGGTGCATTTTTATCCTTCGCATGTTGAACCGCATAAACAGCGGCTTCCTCTGGTGGAGTAAAGATGCCATTAAAGGACACATGCACCTTGCCATCAGCACCTTTTTGTAAATGCTGCTTTTCTTCATCCGTTAAATAATGTGCGTGAGGAAACAATCGCGCCATTCCAAGCGAAGGCAAGGATGGCGGATTTTTGATCATCACTAGCAAGACTTAAGGTTTGCATTCAGGTGCATTTTTATATTTTTTACAAAAAGGGCTGTTTAAGCGCTTCTTGACACTGCGCTGTGGAACAACAGCGCCTGGACGACAAATGGGCAAGTTTTCGGCTTTATGGTTTACACACCACCCCCCCCCCCTTTCATCTTTATAGCGGAATCCTGATTGAACCATACAAGCATGAATTGTTGCTATTGCATTATTACTGAGCTTGCTGCTTTCTGGATCCTTATCATAAGGGGTTGGCATACCACATTCTAACAAGCCTTTTCCTACCTCAGTAAAATCTGCTCCCGGTTTCTCCCAAGCAGTCAAATATCCTGAAGGAGGTTTATTAAACTGACATCCAGCTATACTTAACAAAGTTACAGCACTTAATAATTTTACGATGTGTTTCATTTTTTACTCCATGATTTACTTAAAGGAAATTGTTCACGATGAGATGAACCATAATCATATCTACATTTATAACCTGCATCTCCAAGACAAGTATGGGAACTTATGGGATTCATGATCACTCTCAACCATTCTGTCCAAACGTTACTACCAGCAGGGAGTGTCCCGTAGGTATAGCCATTGCCGCCAATAATTCTGCTGACAAAGTCATATCTATTCCCATCAAAGCCAATAGTGGTTTGTTTGCCATCACTCACATAATCTAACAGACCGGCTGCAACTAAAACATTAAAGGCTGGTCCATAGAGATTGATAGTCGTGTTTTCGTTGGCTATACCGTGAACACCTTCTTGTTTGAAAGAATTCAGCATATTCCCCAATGTCATTGTCCCGCGACTATGTCCATAAAGTTCTAATCC